>JAWWAT010000091.1:0-9560 GCA_033721635.1 Marinobacter sp.
CGCTGTTCATGGCGCTGGTGGGCATGGGGGCGGAGAAACTCAACCAGCAGCACTTCGAGACCATCAGCCGCCTGTCCGGTCAGTTCCTGGACAAGGTTCGCGGCCTCACCACTCTGCAGTTGTTCGGCCAGACGGCAGGCGCGACCGAGCTCATTCGCAAACGCTCGGATTACTACCGCCGAATCACCATGAAAACGCTGCGGGTGGCATTCCTGTCTTCGGCGGTACTGGAGTTCTTTGCTTCCGTGGCCATTGCCGTGATTGCCATTTACATCGGCTTTGGTTTGCTCGGGTACATCACCTACGGCCCCTCTGAGGATCTGACTCTGTTCTCCGGGCTGCTGATCCTTTTGCTGGCCCCAGAGTTCTTCCAGCCGCTGCGTACACTCTCCCAGCACTACCACGATCGCGCCGCAGCCATGGGCGCTGGCACCGGGATTCTTGCACGGCTGGAATCGCCGGTGAGCGTCGAGAGCACAACGGAAATGTCCCCCCTTGAGGGTGCGGAAGACCGGATTGAGCTGCGTTCTGTCAGCAAAACCTTCCGGCCGGATCAATTGGTGCTCCGGGATATCACCCTGACCATCCGAAAAGGTGAAGTGATTGCCCTGACCGGCCTTTCCGGCGGCGGAAAGTCCACACTCTTGCACCTCCTGGCCGGTTTTCTGGCGCCGGATGCCGGTCAGATCCACCTGTTCGGCGAGCCCCCGGGCAGCTTCCGATTTGGCTGGCTGGGCCAGAAAGGGTTTCTGGTTCAGGGCACCTGGGCCGACAACCTGAGACTGACCACTCCAGATGCCTCCGATATTGCTATTGAAACCGCTCTGCGCAATGTTGGCCTCGGTTCCCTGCTCGACAGTCGCAAACAGGGAATTTACAGCCCGGTATCCGAGGAGGGTCAGGGCCTTTCGGGCGGCCAGGCGCGGCGCTTGAGTCTGGCCCGTATTTTCCTGGCGGATTACGATCTGATCCTGCTGGATGAGCCCACCGCCGGCCTCGACAGCGACAGTGAGATTTTCGTGCTGGAGGCCCTGCATAAACTGGCGATGGCCGGAAAAACCCTGATCTTCTCGACCCACCACCAGGCCCTGCTGACCCTGGCAAACCGAGTGCTGCTGGTATCCGGCGGGGAGGTTCGGGATGCGTGACCTGAAGCCGTGGCTGCAGTTGATCTTCAGGCGCCCGGGGCGCCTGGTTATGGGCGGCTTCCTGATTCTCGCCACCCTGCTTTCGGGCATTGGGCTCCTGGCCGTTTCCGGCTGGTTCATTACCGAAACCGCGCTGGTGGGGCTGCTGCTGGCTGCCGGCGTGGCAGCGACCATAAACCTGTACGTACCCGGCGGCGCCATCCGGTTTTTCGCTATTTCTCGCACGGTGTTCCGGTATTTGGAGAGGGTCTATAACCACGATACCGTTCTGAGGTTGCTCACGGATATTCGCGTAGCCCTGTTCCAGAGTTTGTCCCGCGCCAGCCGCGTTCGCCGCGGCGAGCTGAGCGGAGCCCAGTGGCTGTCCCGGCTTACCAGCGATGTGGATGCCCTGGACACTCTGTATCTGCGTTTAATAGCACCTACCGCCCTCGCGGGCCTGGTGACGCTCCTGCTGGTGATTCTCGCCGCAGTTCTCTTTGATATCGGCACGGCGCTGGTGGTTGGTATCTTCCTGGTCATTGCCCTGGTGATAGCCACGCTTGGGGTTTACCTGAGAACCCGGAGACTCGCCGCCCGGCAGAGCGACCGGCAAGAAACACTGAGAACGGCGGTGATCGAACACATTGAGGGGTTCCCCGAATTGACCGCGGCCGGGCGTACCGGCAAACACGCCGCCTGGCTTATGCGTCAGGCCCATCAGGTTACTTCGGAGCAGGCAAAGGCCGATACCCGGGTAGGCTGGCACCTGGCCGGCTCCCATCTTTTCGTGAACCTTTCTGCGGTTGTGGCGCTTTGGGCCGGGTTTGCGCTGTTCCAGTCGGGTTCGGTTTCCGGACCGGTGCTTGTGCTGCTGCCCATTGCCCTGCTCGGCCTGGCCGAGGTGTATGCCATGCTGCCCGATGCCTTTGGCAAGCTGGGAGCAACTGTCGCTTCCGCCGAGCGGTTGAATCGGGATTGCCGTGAGCAGTCCCAAACCGCTGCAGCTTCCGCTTTCGATTTACCACCGAAAACGGCTCTTCTTGCAGAAAATATCTCGGTAAAACATCAAGGTTCTGCGCCCTTGTTCACGCGTTTCAATCTGGAGATCGAGGACGGAGAACGCATTGGTATTCTCGGGCACTCCGGCAGCGGTAAGTCTTCTCTGGCAGATGTATTCGCCGGCCTCTTGCCCCATGCTCATGGCAGCCTGACGAGAAAAGACTGCGTCTATCTGACCCAGAAAACCGTGCTGTTCGAAGACACCCTCAGAGCCAACCTTTTGCTGGGCTCGCCTGAGGCCTCGGAAACCGAACTCTGGAGTATTCTGGAACAGATGGAACTGGCTGAGCGCTTTGCCACAGAACCGGATCAGCTCGATACCTGGCTGGGCAGTGGCGGCAACAGACTCTCTGGTGGTGAAGCCCGGCGTGTAGTCCTGGCGAGGGTGCTACTAAACTCTGCGCCCTTGGTAATTCTGGATGAGCCGTTCACAGGACTGGATGCCGAGACCCGGACCCGGATTTCAAAACGGATGGACGCACTTCTGGAAGGAAAAACCGTGGTTAGCCTTGCACACGGGTCGGATGCCCTGCCGAGCACCGACCGTGTGATCTATCTCAGCGGTTAGCGGGTTTCCAGGACCTCGAAGGTCAGGCCCGCCTTGCTGGTGAGCCGGTCCATCAGCTTGCCGTCCAGCAGAGAGGACGGTGTCCAGAACCCGCCGGGCTGGTCCGCCGGAATATCGAACGCCAGGCACATGCCCGCTTCGCCCAGCATTTTGCCGGTGGAACCGTAGCCCGGGTCCCGATCGCCGGTCACCTTGGTGATGATGGTTTTGCCATCCTCTGTGCGGCCTGAGAAACGAAGATCGTAGAACCCGGCTTTCTGGGCTTCCGGGCTGGGACCTTCGCCCGGCTTGGGCACAAATTTCTCAACCACCCAGCGGGTCGGCTTGGTGGCCGAGGCCATCAAAAATGCGCCCAGCCCACCGGTGACGGCATACGCTGCCAGACGTCCCTTGGTACCCCGACCGGTCATCATGGCCTCGTCGTAGGTGAATTCCTTACCATAGCGCGCGTTCTGCAGGGCGTTGGAACGATGCACCACCCGGGTGTTAATTGCTGCCATTACGAAAGGCGCGAGCCAGGCGTTGAAGGTCTTGTCGAACTCTGCGCCTTTCAGGCTGGGCTGACGGGTCTTGGAGCGATGCTCCGGCGGGCAGATCGAGAACGGATTGGCCATTTGCTTCCGCAGTTTCGGATCGGCCGCCGCTTCCTTCACCGCATTCATCAGGGAGGCAACGGTACCACCCGAGAATTCACCCTTGGCGGTCTTCACGCGCATGCGCACATCCCGGCATGGCGCACCGAAGGTCTGCTCTGCCTGGTTCTGAAGGAACCACACTCCCATATCGGAAGGAATCGAGTCGAAGCCGCAGCAGTGCACAATCCTTGCGCCGGAGGCTTTAGCATCGTCCTCGTAGCGTTCCACCATCTTGCGGATCCACTGCACTTCGCCCGTCAGATCGCAGTAATCCGTGCCAGTGTTCACGCAAGCCTTCACCAGCGGCTCCCCGTACAAGGCATAGGGGCCAACGGTGGAGATAATTACCCGGGTTTGCTCGCACATGGCCTTCAGAGCGTCCTCATCGGAGGCGTCGGCCAGAATCACCGGCAGATCCTTTGCTTTGTCGCCAAGATCGCCCTTCAGTGTGTTGAGCTTGCTCTCGGAGCGGCCGGCAATCGCCCATTTCACCGATTGACCCACTCCGTAGGTTTCGAGCAAGTAACGGGTAAGAATCTGGCCAACGAAACTGGTGGCACCGAATACCACCAGATCATAGGCCGTTTCAGCGGATTTGGTCATTGCTCTTCCTTAGTCAGCTGCATTGAAAACAAATTGATAGAGAATTGATTGGGTACAGGCTCAGACGTTAACGAACGCCGACAGGCGCTTTCGCACCCATCAGGCGCATGAATACGGCCACGCCCAGGCCCCAGAACCCGTTGAGAAGAAGTCCCCCTACCCAGGTCTGGGCAGACACATCGAGGCCTTTCAGGGGAAATACCACCAGCATGGCGACGGCAGTGGGACCTATTGCCCCTACAATGACATGCCCCAACCAGAACTTCACCCCCGCCAGGCGGCCAAGGATCAACCAGAGCACTATGCCCCAAAGGCCACCAAAGAACGCCAGGGAGACGACCTGGGGAACGCCGAATGGTGGAACCGGCGACAGGTTAAACGGCGCTGCGGGCACGATGCCTCCCAGCCAGAACAGTGCGAACAGGCCCTGATGAAACACCAGGGTTGCGAGAAAACCACTTGCAAACGCCTTGAACCAAACCATGAACAATCCTCTGTTGGTATGAATAGTTGGCCTTAACTCTTTGATTCTGCGTAGCTCACTCAACAACTGCAACCGATATTAACAGTTTTGAGCGCTCGTTCTACTTTCCTGGCCGCGCCCCTTAATCCGTCTTCACGGCCAATCGTTTGTCATACTTCATAAGGCACACTGCAAGGCAGTGCACGAAACGATTTCCGGAGGTTCGAATTGATCACCTTTTTGATGATTGTAAGCATCTTGCTTGTCCTGTTCAGCGGCTTTGTCTGCTGGCAAGTCCTTGAACAGCGTAAAGTGATCGCGCAAATGATGGAGAGCGACGATATCGCAGATTCAGAGCAGGAACCGGAGATCGTAATTACGCTGCGGGTGCTGAATCCGATTGCCCTGGCGAAGCGGGAATCACGGTCTGCACGGGTACTTGCCGACAAATTGCCCGTCATGGTCCGCAAGATGGTGTATCAGGAAGTAATGAAAGAGCTCGAGGAGGAAATGGCAGAGCGTGAAATAGATGTGGACATGCAGATCGAGTATCGATGATCCCGATAATTGGAATGTTTGAAAAGGGCGAGTTGTCATGATCACAATCATAGCCATAACCGTGCTGCTGATTCTGGCCATTGGTGGGTTCTGCATTGCCTACTGGCAGCTGCTCCTATGCCGCCGTGAAGCCCGTATTCTCAATTCCCATCGGGTGGCGGCGCACAGCGCCATCCAGAAGAGCAGGATGGACCTCCTGGAGGTCCGGAACCGAGCCAGATTGTTGGAGGATTCCGTCTCAGGCGGTGCCAGCGCGGTCGAGAAACTTCACAAGGCGATCTCGAACACCACCTTCGGGCTGATTGATCTCTTCTCGAAGGATGAAGAATTCCGGCAGACGGCCCGTAAAGCAAGGGCTACCCATGACCAGACCAGCCAACAGATCTACAGGACCGTGCGGACGACCAACAAGGCACTGCACATTCTTGCGGACACCCTGATCATCGGGAAAGCGGAAAAGCGGCTCGCTTCCCGCAAGCATGACAAGGCTCAGAGCCCTGGCGAAAGTCAGTGAACGTCAGCGACTAGCTTTTTTCCAGGCGTTTCAGAGCCACGTCGACAGTTACCGCCAGTGAATCAAGCGCCGCTGCCTTTTCAAGGCCCTCGGAGGTCGCCCTGTAAAGATGCGGCGTCATGGCCAGAAGGTCAGCAATACTCTCCTGATCTGGAAGGTTCAGCGCGAAACGGACAACGCTTGAATCTAACTGCCGGAAACCCTCCGGGGCAGCAATCCCTTTTTCACCTGGCGCTTTCAGTTCGGGATATATAATTTCGCGCAGCTCCCGGAGATGGTCTGCTCCGGCATCTACCTGCAGAACCTGCCCGCCGGTCTTGAGCACCCGGGCGAATTCGCTATAAACCGGAAACCCAAACAGGCAAAGCACCAGATCCAGGGATTCCGGCAGAACCGGCAGATTTGCATTGCTGCCAACCACCCAGCGGGTGTGTTTGTCCTGTTTGGCCGCTGCCAGAACCGCCCATTTCGAGATATCGACACCGATCGTGGCAAGGTCTTTGTCGCCCGCATGGCTTGCAAGGTGTCGAAGGTAAAAGCCCTCTCCGGAACCTGCGTCCAGAACCGAACCAGTCCCCTCTCCCGGCAGCGACTGCAGTGCCTTTTCGCTAACCGCTTCTGCAATCTTTGTATAGAACCCGGCATTCAGAAACCGTTGCCGGGCCGCGACCATTTCCTTGCTGTCACCTGGGTCCAGGGTGCGCTTTTTCTGTACCGGTAAAAGATGAACATAGCCCTGCCGGGCAACATCGAAGCTGTGCCCATTTTCGCACCGCCAGGACTTTTCGCTGTGGGTGAGCGGACAGCCGTCCAGTGGGCAGGCCAACGCGTCAAAAGGCATCGTGGTCATGGTTCGTGTATCCGTTTCATCTATCGGGGCAAAATATCATGGCAGGTATTTTGGTTTCACCCAAAAGAAAAAGGCACCCGAAGGTGCCTTTTTTCAAGCTGAGCAGAAGGTTACAGGACTTTCTTCAGCTCTTCCTCAAGCTGCGGAACCGCTTCGAACAGGTCCGCTACCAGGCCGTAATCGGCAACCTGGAAGATCGGTGCTTCTTCATCCTTGTTGATCGCAACGATCACCTTGGAGTCAGACATACCGGCCAGGTGCTGGATGGCACCGGAAATGCCCACGGCGATGTACAGCTGCGGGGCTACAATCTTACCGGTCTGGCCAACCTGCATGTCGTTCGGTACGAAACCGGCGTCAACAGCAGCACGGGACGCGCCAACAGCCGCACCCATGAGATCGGCTACCTGCTCCAGCATCTTGAAGTTGTCGCCGTTCTGCATGCCGCGACCACCGGAAACAACGATACCGGCGCTTGCCAGATCAGGACGGTCAGACTTGGCCAGCTCTTCACTGACAAACTGGGACAGACCAGCGTCTTTTACCACGTCTACCTGTTCAACAGAAGCGGAACCGCCTTCAGCGGCAACCGGGTCGAACGCGGTCGGACGAACAGTAACCACCTTGATGCTGTCACTGGATTTTACAGTGGCAATGGCGTTACCAGCGTAGATCGGGCGAACGAAGGTATCTTCGGACTCCACACGCATGATGTCGGAAACCTGGGCAACGTCCAGCAGTGCAGCAACGCGCGGCATGAAGTCTTTGCCCACGGTGCCGGCGGCAGCCAGGATATGGCTGTAGCCCTTGCCTACTTCGGCAACCAGCTCGCCCAGATTTTCGCCCAGGAAGTGACCATAAGCAGCGTTATCGGCAACCAGTACCTTGTTAACGCCTTCGGCCTTGGCAGCTGCTTCAGCAACGGCCCCACAGTTCTCACCGGCAACCAGTACGTCGATGTCTCCGCCGATGGCCTTGGCAGCCGCTACAACATTCAGGGTAGCCTGTTTCAGGCTGCTGTTGTCATGTTCAGCAATTACAAGGATGCTCATTTAGATCACCTTCGCTTCGTTCTTCAGTTTATCGACCAGCTCGGCAACGTCGGCCACTTTCACACCCGCCTGACGGGAAGCCGGCGCTTCAACCTTCAGGGTGGAAAGGCGCGGAGCGATGTCGACACCCAGATCGGCCGGGCTCATGTTGTCCAGCGGCTTCTTCTTCGCCTTCATGATGTTCGGCAGAGAAGCATAGCGCGGCTCGTTCAGTCGCAGGTCGGTAGTGACAACCGCAGGCAGGTTCAGAGCAACGGTCATCAGACCACCGTCGATCTCACGGGTTACGTTGACCTTGTCGCCCTCAACAACCACTTCGGAAGCGAAAGTGCCCTGACCCATGCCAGTCAGCGCGGCCAGCATCTGGCCGGTCTGGTTGTTATCGGAATCGATGGACTGCTTGCCAAGAATAACCAGCTTTGGCTCTTCCTTCTCAACAACAGCCTTGAGCAGCTTGGCCGCTTCGAGAGACTGAACCTCCTCGTCGGTTTCGACGTGGATACCACGATCAGCACCCAGCGCCAGTGCAGTACGGATCTGCTCCTGGGAGGCCTTCGGACCAATGGATACCACTACGATTTCACTGGCAACACCCTTCTCTTTCAGGCGAACGGCTTCTTCAACCGCGATTTCGCAGAACGGGTTCATTGCCATCTTGACGTTGGCGAGGTCAACACCGGTGTTGTCCGGCTTGACGCGCACCTTTACGTTGTAGTCGATTACTCGTTTTACAGCGACCAGAACCTTCATAGATTCCTCGTTCTTCTACGATGGGTTTATGACTTGCAGTCCTCGCGCAGAGCCTGCCGAAATTCAATGCGCATTAATCATGGAGGCAACACTCGGCAGAATCAATAGCCTCAAAAGACGCGCCAGGACTGAACTTTCAGCCAATTGCCCGGTATTGACCGGGAACGGCAATGAGACGATACTAGATTTCGACTCAAAACACACCATGTTTCAGTGTGCTCTTACAATGCCAAAGGAAAGAGTGAATTTCAAACAAACGTTTGTTTGATTCTTCAAATACGGTATCCTTTTGGTTATACAAGTCGGGCGAACCGGCTTGAGGCAGTCGTCTATAGGCACTTTTACCGGTATGATGGCGGCCCAGAATAATTGGCCTGCGGGCACATAATATCCATTAAAGATGTTTGAGGAGACCAACGTGGAACGCGAATCGATGGAATTTGATGTTCTGATCGTCGGCGGCGGCCCGGCGGGCCTGTCGGCAGCGTGCCGTGTCATGCAACTGGCACAGGAAGCTGGCGAGGAACTCACCGTATGCGTTGTAGAGAAAGGTTCTGAGATCGGCGCCCACATTCTGGCCGGTACCGTATTCGAGCCCACTGCCCTCAATGAACTCTTTCCGGACTGGAAAGAGAAAGGTGCTCCGCTCAACACGCCGGTTACCCGTGACGACATTTTCCTGCTGAAGAACCAGGAAAGCGCCACCAAGATCCCCAATGCGTTTGTGCCGAAGAACATGCACAACCATGGCAACTACATCATCAGCCTGGGCAACCTGTGCCGCTGGCTCGCCGAACAGGCCGAGCAACTTGGCGTAGAGGTGTATCCCGGCTTTGCCGCCTCCGAGACCATCGTTGAAGACGGTCAGGTAAAAGGCATTATCACCGGCGATATGGGCGTGGCCCGCGACGGTTCTGAAAAAGACGGCTACATGCCGGGCATGGAACTGCGCGCCAAGTACACCCTCTTCACCGAAGGCTGCCGTGGTCACCTGGGCAAGCGCCTGATCAACGAGTTCAATCTGGACGAAGGCAAGGACCCGCAGCACTACGGTATCGGTATCAAGGAGCTGTGGGATATTGATCCGGCCAAACACGAGCCCGGCCTGGTTGTTCACACCACTGGCTGGCCGCTGAAGGAAACCGGCTCCACCGGCGGTTCTTTCCTGTATCACCTGGAAAACGGCCAGGTATACGTGGGTCTGATCACCGACCTTTCCTACAGCAACCCGCATCTGAGCCCGTTCGACGAGTTTCAGCGCCTGAAGCTACATCCTGAGATCAAGAAACACCTGGAAGGTGGCAAGCGCGTTTCCTACGGCGCACGCGCCATTACCAAAGGTGGCTACAACGCCCTGCCCAAGATGAGCTTCCCGGGC
>JAWWAT010000092.1:0-9554 GCA_033721635.1 Marinobacter sp.
AATCTCGTTAATCCAAAGCTGCAACGCAATAGTCGCAAACGACGAAAACTACGCACTAGCAGCGTAAGCTGCTAGTCGTCCTGACCGGGTCGCCCGTAGCCCGGAAGCAACATCTCAGGACGTCATCGCTTACGGGATGCTCCGTTACCCAGAGTTCACTGGTTAACGGCTAAGATTTAAAGAACTCGGTTCTTGCACCCTGGCTCTCGGGTCGCTTGAACTTAAATCAATAGAGAGACGCTAAACATGTAGACCTCAAGGCTGAGTACTGGCGGACGCGGGTTCAATTCCCGCCGTCTCCACCAAACAAACCAAAAAGGCCTCGTCACACGACGAGGCCTTTTTTATATGGTGTCCCGCACAAAACCTGTTCGAAGGTTAAAACCCCGCCAAAGGACAAACCCCTGGATCATTCGCAGTCTCTGACTGCGGCGAGTCAGCGGGCACGCAGACATACCGATTCACAACAGCTGTGAAGGTGCCGTCATCCAACATTGATTGCAGCACGAGATCGAAATTCGCCACAAATTCAGAATCAACCGATGCTTTGGAGAAAACAAAGTACGCGGGCTTGTTGGATACCACCATTGAGCTCGGAACAATCGCGCCAGACAGCCCCAGCTCCTTAATCTCGTATAGACCGGTTAACTGGCTGGCAACCACCCCATCAACTCGATTGCGGGCCAGCATTCTCCAGAGCGACTCGCGGCGAGAGAGGTACTGAATATTTTTTTCGTAGTCCGGATTCTGAACAAGGGCGCTGTATTCTTCGCTGTAGGCGACATTAATCTGGGCGCCTAGCCTGAAATCCGATTCCAGCAGCTGTTTCAACCCGCTCAAATCGAACCTTGTCTCGTCAGACCGCCGAACGAACAGAACATTGGGCGATACCAGGCCATACACTTGAGAGTAATGGCCATACTCTTCCCGCTCAGGCGTCCGATAGGCACCGGAGAGCATATCCACCCGGCCATCATGGAGTTCGAGGAGCGCCCTTGCCCATGGCAGCTTTTGAAAGGAAAGGCGGCAATCCAGGCGCTCCATGGCTTCACGAACGAGATCGGCATCAATGCCCACCACTTCATCTTCCTGCTCCATGAAGTAAGGCGGGTCATCATCCCAGCGCAAGGAGATGTCGCAGTCGCCATAGCTTGGGGCAGAAAAACCGAGAGCAGAGGCCAGGACCAAAGCGGACTTGCGCAAAACCGGCCCAAACAGGCGCGGGGGCAACAACTCTGAGAACGGGAACAACCCGTTGCTCTTGCCTGTATACATCTTTGATGCCGTCGAAGAAGGGAGCTTTCCTTAATATAGACCAATAAGTTGCTGGCTCAAAACCGTCTGCAAAACGGGGTTGGTGCTAACCCTTCCGTCATTTTATGGTCATGCACTCGTTACTCAATCGCGGTAACGTTTGAGAAACACTGGAAGGAGCCTTAAACAACACCATGAACCAACCAGACGACCCTGCCAGCCTTACAGAGCTTCTGGAGCGCCTCCGCTCGAATACCGCGGGACAGGGTCAGGTGTCTGTAGGCGATGTATTGGAAGCCGTTGGTGAGCGCTCATTCGGGCCGATCGTTCTGATCGCCGGCGTTATTACCCTGGCACCGCTTGTTGGGGATATTCCCGGAGTACCCACGCTTCTAGGCCTCATGGTGTTACTTACCCTTGGGCAACTCGTGTTCCAGCGCCACTCGATCTGGATTCCATCAAAGCTGGCCCGCCGGAACATTGAAAGAGAAAAGCTCGCCAGGGGCCTGGACTGGATGGCCAGGCCCGCCCGCTTCATGGATCGCTGGACAAAACAAAGGATACTCTGGCTGGTTCGCGGGCCGGGGCAATATGTTATCGCCGTCATTTGTATGACCGTAGCCGCGGCCATGCCACTGATGGAGGTAATTCCGTTCAGTGCCAACGGTGCCGGAATAGCCCTGATGGCCTTTGGTCTGGCCATTGTGGCGCGGGACGGGCTGCTCGCGCTGGTGGCCATCCTGGCGACCGGGGGCACCGCCTGGTTCATTATTAATAACCTCCCCTGGTAGCCAGGGCTTCCGCCCAGGGTAGCCAGATGTATGTGTTACTGTTGAGCCTTAACCACAAAGGAAGAAAACATGACAATTCTGATCACGGGAGCCAATCGCGGCATCGGTAAGGGCCTGGCTGATGAGTGGCGAAAAGCCGGGGAGAATGTCATCGGCACGGCTCGCAGCGAGCCGGGTATGGAGCTTCTGGATGTCTCCGAACCGGCAAGCATTGCCGAGCTCGGCAAGCGACTGGAGAATCAACCAATTTCTACCCTGGTCTGTAACGCCGGCATTCTTCTGGATCGTCATGAACAGCTGGAAGACGGTTACCCACCCGAGCTCTGGGCAAAGCACTTCCAGGTCAATGTAACCGGCGTTTTCCTCACCATACAGGCGCTGCTACCCAATCTCCGACTGGCATTGGCCGGAGGCGGCACCCCGAAAATCGCCATCATCTCCAGCAAGCTTGGATCCCAGGCTTCTGCGGGTGGCGGCCGGTACATTTATCGTGCCTCGAAAGCCGCGGCGCTCAATCTCGGGCGAAATCTGGCCGTGGACCTGCGTGAGCAAGGCATAGCCGTGGGCATCTACCACCCGGGCTGGGTGGCCACGGACATGGGCGGCAGCGACGCCGAGGTATCGGTTGAACAATCCGTCGGTGGCCTCAGGCGGCAGATTGATAGCCTCACCCTCGTCGAGACCGGCTGCTTCAAGGCCTGGGACGGGCAGGAGATAGCGTTTTGACGGACCGTTGGGATTACAGCGAAAGAAAGCCATTGCGGAAAGTTTCTGTCACCATTTGAAACAATCCTTCCGAATCCCGATTCACCCTAAAGCTGCTACTATTGCTACATACCCTTGGCTTGCCGGCTGAACAGCGCCAGGCAAACAGCCTCTTGAACCAACGTCTAAAAAAAGCTCCGCGTCAGGGGCTTTTGCAGTTGAAAGGACCCGGTTTTATGTCCAGTAAAGCGAAGCAGACCCAGAAACTCTTGCTGTTCCGGCTTTCCGGCGAGCGTCTGTTCGGGATTGGAACCCTGAAAATCCGGGAAATCCTGCCTTTTATGCGGCTGACCAAACTGCCTCACAGCCATCATGCGGTGATCGGCACGGCGACCTTCCGGGGCTCTGCCGTTCCGGTGATTGATATGGCCGCGGCCGTGGGCTACCCGCCTCTTACCCGGGAAGAACAGGAAAAAGCCTCGATTATTGTCACGGATATTCAGCGTCAGGAGATCGGTTTTCTGGTGCGCAGCGTTCAGCAGATTATCGAAACCAACTGGAAGGAAGTAATGCCGCCACCCAAGGCCCTGGGCAGCAAGGCATTCATCACCGGCCTTCTGGACGTGGATGGCGAGATCATCCAGTTGCTGGATGTAGAATTGCTGCTGGCCAAGGTCTATCCGGAATCCCTGGACACCCAGGAGGTGGTTCTCACAGATGTGCAGAGTGAGACCCTCAAGTCCCTGAACATTCTCCTGGTAGACGATTCCCAGGTGGCCCGGAAGCAACTCTCGGATGTGCTGGATAGCAAGGACATCCCCTACCAGGTAACGTCCAATGGCGATGATGCCCTTCAGATCCTGCTTCGGGACCACGAACTGGGCCGGCCCACGGACATTCTGGTCAGCGATATCGAAATGCCGGGGCTGGATGGGTACGAGCTGGCGTTCAATGTCCGGGACAATTCAGCGCTGAAGCAGCCCTACATCATCCTGCATACGTCACTGAACAGTGAGATGAGCCTGAGCTATGCCAATCAGGTTGGTGCCAACGAAGCCCTGACCAAGTTTGATGCCGAGGAGCTGCTTCAGGCCATGCTCAGGGGCGCTGAACAGGCCCGCTAAGGCCTGAGCTGCTCGATAAATTCGTCGGCATCAGCGCGCATCTCGGCCAGCATCCGCTGCCACTCTTCACGGTGACGGTTCAAGGTATCCTCGCTCAGGCGGGTGAAGCGTTCGCCGGTTTCCGCCACCGTGCGGCTGGCGTTGGCGAGGGATTCCATGGTCGGTTCGCTCAGCTCATCGGCCTGGCGATCCAGATCCCGGGCCGCTTGTTCCAGAATCACCCGATCCTCCTCGGGTGTCGGCTCACTGTCTTTCAGGGCTTCTTCAAGCGAGCGCTCAAGCTCCCGCATGGCTTCCTGCAGCTTTTTACCGAACTCCTCCATGGCGCTCTCTGCCTGGCGCCCCATTTCCTCGGAATAAGTTTCAAGATCCCGGGCCAGCTCTTCCATTTGCTGCTCAAAGTCGTCCGACGATGAGGAAAAGCGGGCGCTGAGTTCTTCACCAAGGCGATTCAACTCGCCCATGATGCTACTGAACGGTGACGGATTGAGGATGGCCTCACCGGTGCGGTCGTAATCCACAAGCCACTGACCCTGGAAGCGCACAAGGTAGGTAACCAATTCCAGCCGCTCCCCTTCTGTACCCGCCTCGGCAGGCAGGCGGGTTACGATGGTGGCTTCGCGATCGTCAATGACAACCCGGCCAAAGGATGGCACGGCATCGGTCCAGCTGCGCTGGTAACCGTCGAACGCGGCGGACTCAGCCAGGGTGGAGTATTCCATCACGTCGTCGGCATCATTCTCGGCCATTGCCTGCCAGAAGGCGGCCGCAACCTCCTGGGGTGTCTCGGGGTTGCTGCAACCGGCGAGAATCAACAGTGTCGTGACGGCCATCAGGCCGCGAAGAAAGGAACGGATCATTGCAGTGTTACCTCGGGTGTATCAACCACGGATGAATGATACACCCCTCACAGCTTGCACGTCAGTTCCGCCAGCTCCTCATCAAATACCCGGCGGTTTTCACTGTAATCCACGGGCACGTCCACCACATGAACGCCGCCTTCAGACAGTGCTCCCTCCAGGGTCGATTGAAGGTCTTCCGTGCGGGTCACGCGGTGGCCCTTGGCACCGTAGGATTGGGCGTAGGTGACAAAGTCCGGGTTGCGATAATCCAGCCCGAAATCGCTGTAACCTTCCTGACCCTGCTTCCACTTGATCATGCCGTAGGCACTGTCGTTGATGATCAGCACCACCAGGTTCAGGTTCATCCGCACCGCGGTTTCCAGCTCCTGGCTGTTCATCATGAAGCCGCCATCACCGCAGACCGCCATCACCTTCAGGTCCGGATACAGCATGGAGGCCATCATCCCACTGGGCAGGCCGGCACCCATGGACGCCAAAGCGTTGTCGAGCAGCACGGTGTTGTTGTCGTAGGCCGGGTAGTTGCGGGCGAACCAGAGCTTGTACATGCCATTGTCCAGAGTGATGATGCCGTCCTCGGGCATCACTGCTCGCACATCATGGACAATGCGCTGGGGAATCACCGGGAAACGATCATCTTCGGCCCGCTCCTGCAGGTGGGCGTCCACCGCCTCTTTCACTTCCATCAGGCGGCTGAAATCGTGGTTGGCACACTGGCCACAGTTCTCGGCCATGTATTCCACGCTGTTGGCAATATCGCCCACCACCTCGTGCTGTGGAAAGTACACCGGGTCCACGTCGGCGGCACTGAAGTTCACGTGAATGACCTTCTTGCCACCAGGGGTCATGAAGAAGGGTGGCTTTTCCACCACATCGTGGCCGACATTGATCACCAGGTCGGCCCGGTCGATTGCACAGTGCACAAAGTCTCCGGCGGACAGGGCAGCATTGCCCAGGTAGCGCGGGTGCCGCTCATCCACCACGCCCTTGCCCATCTGGGTGGTGAAGAACGGGATACCGGTAACATTCACCAAATGCAGCAGCGCCTGTGAAACCCGCTTCCGGTTGGCGCCGGCGCCGATCATGATTAACGGGTGCTTGGCCTCCCGAAGCATTTCGCAGGCCATCTCCAGGCTTTTCGGGCTGGCCGAAGGCCGGCGGGCATCACTGGGTTTGAAGATATGGGTATCGGACTCGGGCGCTTCGTCAGCGATGTCCTCTGGCAACTCGAGATGCACCGCCCCCGGACGTTCTTCGGAGGCCAGACGGAAAGCTTCCCGCACCTTTGCGGGGATGGTATTGGCATTTGAAATTTGCCGGGTGTACTTGGTGAGCGGACGCATCAGATCCACCACGTCCAGAATCTGGAACAACCCCTGCTTGGAGGATTTGATGGGCTTCTGCCCGGAAATCATCATCATGGGCATACCGCCAAGCTGGGCGTAAGCGGCAGCGGTCACGAAGTTCGTGGCGCCGGGCCCGAGTGTCGACAGGCAAACGCCCACCCGGCCGGTCAGGCGGCCATAGGTGGCGGCCATGAAGCCGGCGGCCTGTTCATGGCGGTTGAGGACCAGCTGAATGGTGGAGGTCCGCAAGGCCTCGAGGAAGGCAAGATTCTCCTCACCGGGCACCGCGAAAATGTATTCAACGCCTTCGTTTTCCAGCGCCCGGATAAACAACTCGGCTCCATTGCGGGCCGGGGAGTGTTCGTTGGCCATGGCCTTCCTCTTGATCTGTGAGTTCCGGGACATCGGCAGAGTCCGGGATCAATCGGCTATCGGCGGCTCCGCCTGCAAAGCATCCGCCGGCACGCGATCCTGACCCCAACTGCGATGCACACCTTCTGTTACGCGCCGAAGGGCATCCTCGTTCACTTCCGCAGGTTCTCCCCGCTCCAGGGGATCATAATGGAAAATGTAAAGCCGCGACGTGAACTGCTCGAAAGGCAGCGACGACTCGCCAAAACGCTCGCCATTGCCGGAGGTACTGACCTTGACCCCGTCGCCCCAGTTCTGGCCACTGTCGTTATTGGGATTGAAGAAGTAAATCCGCATCTCGCCATCCGGGTCCAGCGCCGCCCGGAGAATGGTAATGGCGTGCCAGCCGATAAATCGGGCGGCACTGTCGGTAACGGCGATGCCCGCAGGTTGCGGATGGATAAGCGGTTGGTTGCCGTTGTAGTAGGGGTGATAGCTGGCATAGAAATGGCGGATAAACCCTTCCAGATCATGCAGTTTTCCTGTGTACACGTCCACGTTGATGGCAAATCCACGCCCGGCGGACCAGCCATGGAATTCCGGGTTAACCCATTTGTGCGGATCACCCTCGCGCCCGACACACAAACGGCCCATCTCCACGTAAATCCGGTCCAGGTGCGGCACCACCACCAAAGAAACCGGATCCAGATCCAGGGTCACTTCGGATGCAACACCGCCAACACTTCTTGCCGATGACACCGGCTGGCCTTCGAAGTGCATGACGATCTCGTTGTCACGGGCGGCCCAGGCCACCATCTGCAGCAGATAGTCCGGATCGTTGTAAGCCCACATGGAAAGCGCACGGGCCGACTGGCAGGTCGGATTATTGCCCTGCCCCACGCCCAGAGGCTGCCCCAGCATGTTCAATACGCCCTGGATCAGCCAGGCACCAGGCTGAGGCTGGTAACCATAGGCCAGCTCAAGGCGTTCGCGGGCGTGGGGAGAGAGGGACAGGCGCGCCTGGCGCCAGAGCGCGGGTGCGACGGGTGGTTGATAGAGAATGCCGCGCTCCAGCAGCAACGCCAGGCCGTAAATGCCCTGGGCCGTTTCCGGATAAATGCCTTCCTCGATCAACGTATGGACAAGCTCGCGGTAACACAACAGGCAGTCCCGCCCGGTGCTGGACAGACCCAGCGCCTCGCTGAGGAGGGTGTCCTGGTCCGCCAGGATGAACCGTATGAACGAAGCATGATAGGGCGACACAAGCCCGGTATCGTGCATGGAGCGAGCAAACCCGGTGGCCTCGTTCTGAAGGGCCTGGGCATCCATGGTTTCGAGTCGCTGCTGGTAAACCACGGTTCCGGGGTCTTCGCTGCAGGCCCGGGTGGGCCCATAGAGGCTGGAAATCAGCCGGTCAGCACCCCGGCCGGCACCACCAAGATCGGCCTTCGGATCCGCCCGGCACAAAGCAATCTGGGTAATCATGCGGCGCACGTCCGTCACCTGGATCGGGCGTTGCTCCAGAATCCGCCAGATTTCTTCGATCAGACTGTCAATCACATGCTCGTAGCCGATGTGATCAGCCACATACTGGACCAAAGCCTGGCTGATCAGCGCGAGTTTGCCCTGCTCCCTCTCGGCTTCACCGGTCATTCCGAACAACAGGCCCAGGTTGATGGCCAGGACCTGAGTCAGGTAGTGATGCGCCTGCTCGGCCGATACCGAGGGATGCAGATAGTGGCCTCGGGCCACGGCAAGCAAGCGCAGTTCGCTGAAAGCCTCAATGACCACGGTGTCGGCATTCTGGCTTTGCAGCGAATGGGTTGTCAGCGTGGGAAGAAGAATACCGGGTTCTGCCCAGTCGGTACCGGCGAAAACGCCGGCCAGTTCGAGGCGCTCGGCACGCTCCTCGATAACCTGGCAGCCACCAGGCTGCAGCAGGACCCGGCGGGCGGTATCCAGCACACGCGGCAGTTTGCCGGCCTTGGTAAAAGACCGGCTTTCTTCCAAAGCCTGAATGGCGTCATCCAGGCGCTGAGCCAGCTTGTCGATGTTTACAGCTGGCGCTGCGCTGCCCGATTGGTGATCGTTCAAACGATAATCCTCAGGGCCTGGCACCAAACCCGGTTGTTGTTAATGCTTCTCCTGATTATACATAGAAATCGAGCTCTTCCTGATGTTTCAGGAGGTCCCGCATGACATAGGGGTCTTCACCGAAGAAATACACCAGCCCCCAGTGGGTACCGAAAGCGGTACGTTTGGTGACCGTTTCTTCAAGCGGCGCAGTCAGCTCGTGAGACTCGAAATACTCGTGATTTTCGGTCTCCTCCGGGATTTCCAGCTTGCTGACAACCCGGCGGCGCGGATACACACCGAAGCAACCGGCGTAACCCTTCGCATCCACCACTTCCTTCGGGAAGAAGGCCTTGATTTCCTCTTCCGTGGTCTTCGGGTCAAAGGCCAGGATCATGCCCTGATAGGCATTGAAACCATAGGCGCGCTCAAGCAGCTCGAATACCTTGAAGCCCGGTGGACGATAAGCCACCTCGCCAAAGTACATGGTCCGGTCGCTGGTTACGAAGTACTCTGGGTGAATAAACCCGAATTCGATATCAAAGGTCTTGATCAGCTTTTCGATTTCGCCCCGGATCTGGTCCCGGTACTTCTCAAGGTCCGGAGTCGCAGGGACAAACACGGAATAGCCCAGAGTCACGTACTCGGATATGTTCAGGAAGGCGATCTTGCCGTTGTGGATCCACGCCTCGACCGCAAACTCCCAGCCATCAAGGTGCGATTCCATCAGAACCGGAAACTCTTCTTCCGGAATGGTATCCACTTCGTCCGGTGTACGGATAACCCGGTGGCCAAGACACCCGGCCTTGTCGAACGCCTTCAGGTGAATCGGGTCATTGGGATCGCCGTCCAGCTTGAGCAGAGTCTGATTTACCCGCTTGAGGAACCGGATAACGTCGCCTTTATCGTGCGCTTCCTCAAAGATACCCACGCGGATACCACCCAGCTGGGCACGACGTTTCATCAGTGCCTTGTCACGCAACAACATTGCCTGACCGAACAAACGAGGCTTGTCCATCAACACTGAGTTAATGGCACCAGCCCACTCCA
>JAWWAT010000093.1:0-9537 GCA_033721635.1 Marinobacter sp.
CCGGTCGCGAACACTGCTGGCTCTGGATCCGGGCGGGGCACAAACCGGTGCTCTGGCTATATGAGCCGGTCGATTTCTGGCACGCCAATTCGCCTCTGGTGGAAGAGCCCTGGCAGCAATTTATCGAGGTTCGCAGCAGTGGCTCACCCGAGGCGCCGTTGCTGGATGATCCCGAAAGCCTTGCGGTGATCGGTGATCCTGCCTTGATCGCAAGCATCCCGGGTGAGAAAAACCCGGAGGACTTGCTACGGGAGCTGGATGAGACCCGCGTGCGCAAAACCCGGTATGAGATCGAGTGTCTGGCGCAGGCCAATAGGCTGGCACTGGCGGGCCATGCCGCTGCCAGGGAGGCGTTCCTCGCCGGTGAGAGCGAGTTTGGCATCAATCTGGCGTACCAGCAGGCGACCCGTCAGCGGGAGGCCGACGCGCCTTATCACAGCATCATTGGTCTGAACGAACACGCCGGGACGTTGCACTACCAGTATTACGATACGCAGCCTCCGGGGCACTCCCGCAGCCTGCTTATCGATGCCGGGGTTCGTTTCCGCGGCTACTGCTCAGACATTACCCGCACCACGGCAGGGCCCGACCAGACTCATTTTGCGGCCCTGATTCATGGTCTCGACCGGCTTCAGGTCCGGCTCTGCGACATGGTCGCGCCCGGGGTGGACTACATCGACATCCATCGCAAGGCGCATCAGGGGCTTGCCGCGCTGCTGTCGGCGACCGGTCTGGTTACCGGCCTGGATGACGAGGACATCGTCGAAAAGGGCATCACCCGTGTGTTCTTCCCCCATGGCATCGGTCACTTCCTGGGCGTCCAGGTACACGATGTGGCTGGAAAGCCAACGCCGCCTCCGGACGACGCGCCGTTTCTCCGCCTCACCCGCCGGCTGGAGCCCGGTATGGTGGTAACCATCGAGCCGGGTCTCTATTTCATTTCGTCGCTGCTGGATCCACTGCTGGAAAGCGAGCTGGGGCAATATTTAAACCGGGAGCTTATTGGCCGGCTGAGAGGCTGCGGCGGAATCCGTATCGAGGACAACGTGGTGGTCACCGACGCAGGTTCGCGGAATCTGACCCGGGGTTTGTGAGTCTCGCAACACAAAAGTTGCACAAATTTAAGCCAGAGGGCTTGCATTTCGAGATGCCAATGACAATAATTATCACTAACTTTTATTGTCATTGGTGAGTCACTGCTATGTACGTTTGCCTTTGCCACGGCGTAACCGACCGGGAAATTCGCGAAGCTGCCGATAACGGCGTGTCCTCCATGCGCCAGCTTGGAAAGGAGCTGGGTGTGGGTACCCAGTGTGGACGTTGCGCGTGTACGGCCCGTGAGATTCTGCGTGAGAGTCGCACGCCGGACTATTTGGCCATGGCCAATATGCTCGCCCAGCCAGCCTGACCGGCACGATTGTCCGGTTCTATTTTTCTCTTGCCCGATAAGGGGCTATCCTAAGAGGCTGATTCATTCGGCTATCAGGGAGCCCGATCATGAAAGGCGATAAAAAGGTAATCCAGCACTTGAACAAGGTCCTCGGTAACGAGCTGACCGCTATCAACCAGTACTTTCTCCATTCCCGCATGTATAAGGATTGGGGCATCACCAAGCTGGCCGCCAAGGAATACGAAGAATCCATCGATGAGATGAAGCACGCAGACCAGCTCATTGAGCGGATCCTGTTTCTCGAAGGCCTCCCCAATCTCCAGGATCTGAACAAATTGCTGATCGGCGAGAACGTCGAGGAGATGATCTCCTGCGATCTCAAGCTGGAAGAAATCGCCCACACCGATCTGAAAGAGGCGATTCTTTACTGCGAGGAGGTGCAGGACTTCACCAGCCGTGAACTGTTCCGCAGCATCCTTGATAGCGAAGAAGAGCACATCGACTGGCTGGAAACCCAGCTGGAAATGATTTCCCAGATGGGCATCCAGAACTACATCCAGCTTCAGTCATCCGCGGCGGAGTAACTCCAGACAATGGACTTGTCATGTTTTAAAGCCTACGACCTGCGAGGCCGGGTGCCGGATCAGCTCAACCCGGTCCTCGCTGAAAAAATCGGTCGTGCCTACGTCGAAATCACTGGCGCGAAAAAAGTCATCGTGGGCTACGACATCCGTCTATCCAGCCCCGAGATTGCCGAAGCGCTCAGTTCTGGCCTGATGGCTGCTGGTGCGGATGTGTTCGATATCGGCCTCTGCGGCACCGAGCAGGTGTATTTTGCCACCAGTCACTACAAGATGGACGGTGGCATTATGGTGACCGCCAGCCACAACCCCAAAGATCACAACGGCATGAAAATGGTCGGCCCCGAATCCCGGCCCATCAGCTCCGACAACGGTCTGAACGAGATCCGCGACCGGGTGCTGGAGCCTTTTGGCGATGCGCCGGAGCAGGGGCGTTATGAACCGCTGGAGGTTATGAGCGCCTACGTGGATCATCTCCTGGGGTACGTTGATGCCGGCTCCTTGAGCCCCCTGACCATTGTCTGCAACGCCGGTAACGGCGGGGCCGGCCTCGTGATCGATGAGCTCGAGCAGCACCTGCCTTTTGAATTCGTGAAAGTGCACCACCAACCGGATGGCCATTTTCCGAATGGCGTACCTAACCCGATCCTCCCGGAAAACCGGGCGGCGACGGCAGACGCCGTCATTGCGGAAGGCGCCGCCATGGGCATCGCCTGGGACGGCGACTACGATCGCTGCTTCTTCTTCGACGAAAACGGTCGGTTCATTGAGGGCTACTACATTGTTGGGCTGCTTGCCGACCAGTTCCTGCGCAAAACGGGCGGCGGCAAAGTCATTCACGACCCCCGCCTGACCTGGAATACCCTCGATCTGGTGGAGGCTGCTGGCGGCGAAGCCATCGAAAGCAAAACCGGCCATGCCTTCATCAAGCAGAGAATGCGCGATGAAGACGCCGTGTACGGTGGCGAAATGAGCGCTCACCACTACTTCCGCGATTTCGCCTACTGCGACAGCGGCATGATTCCCTGGTTGCTGGTTGCCGAACGCCTGTGCCAGTCCGGCCAGACGCTGTCGTCGTTGATCGATGCCCGGATCGAGGCCTACCCAGCCAGCGGTGAAATCAACCGGACCATCGCTGATCCCCCCAAAGTCATCGCCGCGATTGAAGCCAAATACAGCGTCGGTGCCAAAAGCGTCAGCCACGTGGACGGCGTAAGCATCGAATTCGATGACTGGCGCTTCAACCTCCGGATGTCCAACACCGAGCCGGTTGTGCGTTTGAACGTGGAATCAAGGGCGGATATTCCGTTGATGGAAGAGAAAACCGAGGAATTGTTGGCTGAAATGGATCGGCTGAACAAAGAAGGCTAACTCGAACGCTGGCTCTGACCGCGACCAGATGGAAGCGATCAGAGCCAGTCGTTCAGCATTACCCCGATACCAAACCGCTGAATCCGGTGGTTATAGTCGATCAGGCTCTCTCCATACCCGTTGTAGTACTGGAAAAAGCCCTTGAGTGTATCCCCCATCGGAAAACTGTATCCGAACTCCACCGACGTCTTGTTGTCATCCGACCGGAGATTGTTCATCAGCCGCAACGAGAACGTTCGGTCTTCCGACAGCCTGTACACCGCATAGTAATTGGCATGACCCAGAAAGCGCTCGATATCGGCATTGTCATCATCATCATTGTTTTCCGGGATGCGATACCAGGGCTGAACCATGAGCAGCCAGCGACCATAGCTGTAGGCGGCAGAGCCCATAATGCGGTTCCAGCTCCGGGAGCGGGGTTCTGACTGGCCGTTGGACTGGTGGTTAAACCCGAGGGTCACGCCATTGAGCCGGCCCGGACCGATGTCCCAGTCGGTCTGGTAGCGGGCGAATATCTCAGGTTCGTAATTGGTTTCCCGGAAAGGCGCGGAATCGTCCTGATTGTATACCTGCCAGAACGATGTCTGGGTATAACCAAACCAGAGCGTTGTGCGGTCGTCCAGAATTCCTGTCAGCAGCGGCACCTTGAAGCTGATCTGGTATTTCGCTTCTTCCCGCTCCAGGTCGTAGTCGTAGCCGATGGACCCGAGCCTTGGGCTGGATGGAGCTTCGTTCGGGTCTTTCACCCAGCTGACGGGCAGGATATAGGTGGGGCGATGGCCGACGAAGCCTCCGGAGAATGAGAAAACGGCTTTTTCAGCCGCCACATAACGGTCGACCACCGCTGACATGACCCCCGCATCCGGATCGCCTTCCAGAGCGTTGCCGGCAACCGCATCGAGATCCTCGCCATTCGGTGGCAATGGTTCCGCGCTATTCTCGGCTTGCTCTTTCGCACTCTCTGAGGCCTCAGCCTGGCGTTCTTCTGGTTTATAGAGACTATCAAAGCAGGCCAGCCGCCTAACCCCGTCTTCAATCAGAGCGCATTGTTCGGGCGAGTCGATTGGGGGCGTCTCGTCGGTCTGCGCCACTACCGGGACGGACACCGCTAACAGCAACGAGGCCGTGATAACGACCGTATGTGGCGCCCGCACAGGTGTGTATGGCATGAGGCAGTCTCCTAGCTGGCCGTCAGACTGAACCAGGTATTGGCAATGCCGTAGATCCAGACGCCGATCAGGGTAACGGCAAGCAACGAAAAAATAAGCTTGTGCTTGAACCGGTTGCCGCTCTCTGCTGACACAACCCAGCGCAGGTACATGAGCCCGATGAAGCTTGCGAAAACTCCGAGGCTGGCGACGGCCGGGATTAGCAGCCAGGCGGCACTGATCGTCTGGCCGTCACTGGTCTGACTGGAAAACCACCCCATGGAAGCAAGCAAAACAGCCAGCGCCGTGAATTCGGTAATCAGCAGCGGTTTGCGCAACGGGTGAGGGGAAGTCGGTTCCGTATTGGTCATGGAAACAGATCCTGAGTGGTGAAACGTCGGCGAACATCATGGTAACCGGATTGTTCGCGAAACACCCCCAGACTTACGAAATGGCAATTAAAATGGTTGAAATCAATTTATGATTTTGCTGTTTGGTTTTTTTGCCAGGTTTCAGTCGCTATAATGCGGCGACCGAAGATTATAACGCTCAAATGCGAGGTGCATTGTGAAGATGAAGAGAGTCCTGGCTGCTGTATTGGTCGTTGCAGGCCTGACAGCGGGCGCCGTAATGGCAAGTGTCGAAGACGAAATCCGTGCACGTATCCAGCCGGTAGGGGAAGTTTGCCTGCAGGGTGAAGAATGTGGTGAAGCTGCGGCGGCCACCGAAACTGCCAGCTCTGGCCCTCGCTCCGGCAGTGAAGTTTATGATGCCGTCTGCATGGCTTGTCATACCACAGGGGCTGCAGGTGCACCGGTGATTGGCGACGCGGATGCCTGGGCACCTCGCATCGATAAGGGGCTGGATACGCTGGTAAGCCACGCGATCAATGGCTTCAACGCGATGCCGGCAAAGGGCGGTTGCTCCAGCTGTCCGGACGAGGAAATCCAGGCGTCTGTTGAGTACATCGTCGAGCAGAGCCAGTGATCGGTCGATTCTGACCTTCCAAAGAAAGCCCCTCCCGGGGCTTTCTTGCGTTTTGCCGGCCCTTAAAGCCCCAGATCGCCAAGCAGGGCAGACAAGGTCGCCTTTCCTTTTTTCTGATTGGCTTCCACATCCAGGTCGCCGGTGCCTTCCCATTTGAGATCTTCTTCGGGTAGTTCATCAAGAAAACGGCTCGGGATGGTTTCCAGTTTTTCCCCGTACTGTTTCCGGGTAGCCGCATAGGTCAGCGTCAATGTTTCCCGGGCGCGGGTGATGCCTACGTACATCAACCGCCGTTCCTCCTCGATATTGCCTTCCTCGATACTGCTGCGGTGGGGCAGTATTTCTTCTTCAAGACCCATGATGAATACGTGGGGAAATTCCAGGCCCTTGGATGCGTGCAGGGTGAGCAGCTGAACTTTGTCGCTGTCGTCGTCTTCTTCCCGCTGTTCCATCATGTCCCGCAGGATCAGTTTGGTAATGGCATCTTCGATGCCTAGTTCATCGGCCGGGCCCTTGCCGTCATCAAGCATGCGCTGGATGGATTCCACCAGGTACCAGATGTTCTCCATCCGCCGCTCGGCCTGCTTGGGCGTGCCGGAATGCTGGTGCAGCCATTCCTCGTACTCAATGTCCGTGAACAGCTGTTTGATGACCGGTATTGGATTCTCGCTGTGCAGCCGCTCGCAGGTGCCATCGACCCAGTGGGCAAAACGACGGAGACGATCCAGCCCCTTTTCGGTTACGTGAGTCTCTGCGCCCATATCACCCAGGGCCTTGAAAAGGCTGACATTCCGCGAGCGGGCATAGTGGCTGAGCTGTTCCAGGGTGCGCGGGCCGATCTCCCGGCGCGGCACGTTGACCACCCGCAGGAAGGCGGCGTCGTCATCCGGGTTGATCAGCAGGCGCAGGTAGGACATGGCATCCTTGATCTCGTTCTTCGAGAAAAAGGACTGGCCGCCGGAGATCCGATAGGGAATCTGGTAGGCCTGTAGCTTCATTTCCAGCAAGCGTGCCTGGTGGTTGCCCCGGTACAGCACGGCAAAGTCCCGGAAATCGAGGCCTTTTTTCAGCTTCTGGTCGAGAATCTCGGTGGCCACCCGGTCGGTTTCCGCGTCTTCGTTGCGGCAGCGGACAATCCGGATTTCCTCACCGATGGTGTGATCACTCCACAACGCCTTTTCAAATACGTGGGGATTGTTGGCAATGACCGTGTTGGCACTGCGCAGGATTCTGGCTGTCGAGCGGTAGTTCTGCTCGAGCTTGACGATTTTCAGGCTCGGGAAGTCCTCCTTGAGCTGGGCCAGGTTCTCCGGTCGGGCGCCGCGCCAGGCATAGATCGACTGGTCGTCATCGCCAACCACCGTGAACGCGGCCCGCTCAGCTACCAGCAGTTTGACCAGTTCGTACTGGCATACGTTGGTGTCCTGGTATTCATCCACCAGCATGTAGCGGATTTTCCGGCGCCATTTGGCAAGTACGTCCGGGTGCGAGCGGAACAGCATTACCGGCAGCAGGATCAGATCGTCGAAATCCACGGCGTTGTAGGCCTTGAGGTATTCGTTGTATTTCTTGTAGATGATGGCGATGCGCTGTTCCCGCTCATCCGCCGCCTTGCTCAGGGCCTCGGCCGGCCCGCGCATGGCGTTTTTCCAGGATGAAATGGTCATCTGGATGTCGTTGAGCTCATCCCCGGCATCGGCGCTGGCTTCCCGGAGCATCAGATCCTGTAACAGGGCCTTGGCATCCTCGGCATCGAAGATGGAAAAGCCGGGGTGGTAACCGAGATGGGTGTGCTCTTCCCGGATCATGTTGAGGCCAAGGTTATGAAAAGTGGATACAATCAGGCCCCGGGTCAGTTTCCGGTCAACGATCCGGCCAACCCGCTCCTTCATTTCCCGGGCGGCCTTGTTGGTGAAGGTCACTGCGGCAATATGGCGCCCGGGGATTCCGAGCTGTTCGATCAGGTAGGCAATCTTGCGGGTGATCACGCTGGTCTTGCCGCTGCCCGCACCAGCGAGCACCAGCATAGGGCCATCGGCATAGCGGACTGCTTCGCTTTGTCTCGGGTTGAGCTTGTTCACAAATAAATGGCCAGAATGGAACGAAATGGGGGTAACGAACGTGGGCTTATTCTACACCAGACAGAGTTCCTGTACCTTGGGGATCTATAGACTATGATTAATAGAATGGACTCGGTTGTTCACGCATAAATGGATCCTGCTTGATGACATTGCCACTGGAAACCATGAGGCCCGGACAGTTGCGCCTGTTGGTTCTGACACCAGATTACTCCGATTTTCTCTGGCTGAATGCTCTTCTGGCGGGCGACGTCGAAATCAGTGCGGACGCAACCTGGTGCCCGGATCTGGTGGACTGCGACGATCTGATCCGCAACGCCAGTTTTGATGTCATCGTCTGGGATTGCGTGTTCCATGGTGGCTCAGAGGCAGCGTTCCTTCAGTACCTCGCGGTTGCCAGCAACGAAAAGCCCGTACTTGCCCTGAGTGCCGAGCCTCCCGGCGAACGAGCCCCCGAATTGCTGGCTGCCGGCGCCGCTGATTATCTCAGTCGCCAGAACCTGGATCACTGGAATTTCCGGCGTGCCATGAAATGCCTCTGGTATCGGGATCAGTTGTCGGAGTCCGCCCATGGTCAACTCGGCCGTGAAGTCGCTACCGGCTTTATCAACCGGGACCTGTTTTTCGATCGTCTTCAGCAGGCCCTGCTGCGGGCCGAGCGGGCAGGCCATCGGCTGGCTTTGTTGCACCTCAACATTGATGACTTCCGCAGCATCAACGAATCCTTTGGCTACCAGAAGAGTGACCAGTTGATGATGAAGCTGGCAGAGCGGCTTCGTCATTCTCTGCGGCGCGTGGATTCGCTGATGCGAATCGGCGGCGACGAGCTGGCCATCATTGTCGAGAAGGTCGAGGACTCCCTGGATATCACCCAGATTATCCGCAAGGTGGTTAACGCCCTTGATGAACCGGTTACCATCGATGGCCAGACCGTCGTGGTCAGTGCCAGCCTTGGCGTTGCAACCTATCCGGAAGCCGGCGACAGCGCCGAGAACCTGTTGCGTCGGGCCAACCGTGCCATGTTCGAAGCCAAGCGTGACCCGGGCACCAGCTACCGCTTTTACGACCGCCAGTTACATATTTCCGCCGGTTACCAGCTCCGCCTGGAGGCGGATCTTCGCAATGCCTTGCGGGGCAAGGAACTTGAGCTGTACTACCAGCCCAGGATTGATCTCGCCACCGAGGAGGTTCGGGGCGTGGAATGCCTGCTGCGCTGGAATCATCCGGAGCGGGGGCTGGTGGGACCGGACGAATTCATTCCAGTGGCCGAGCGCAGCGGGCTGATTGTGCCCATCGGTTACTGGGTCATCGAGCAGGCCTGCAAGCGCCTGCAGGAGTCCGCCGAACTCGGCTTCCCCGGCCTGGTGTTCGCCGTCAATCTGTCGTTCCGGCAGTTTCATGATCGCAAGATGACCGAAACCATTTTCCGCATCATCTTCAACGCCAACGTGGACACCAGCCTGCTGGAGCTGGAGCTGACCGAGAGCGCCATGATGCATGACCCGGAGTATGCCCAGCGCTGCCTGCGGGAACTGAATCAGTTGGGTATCAGCTTTGCCCTGGACGATTTCGGAACCGGCTTTTCATCGTTGAGTAATCTTCAGCATCTGCCGATCTCGCTGGTGAAGATCGACAAGTCGTTCGTGCAGGAGTTGGGCCATTCGGCAGACGCCGAGCACATCATTCGGGCCATTATCAGTCTGGCTCACAGCCTGCAGATCAGTGTAGTCGCCGAAGGCGTGGAAACCGAAGGCCAGTTGGAGTTCCTGCGCCAGCAGCATTGCGATGAAATCCAGGGCTATTACTACGCCCGGCCCATGCCCTGGGCGGATCTTGTGCAATTCCTGAACAAGCGGGGACAGGCCGCTTGCCTGCAGCAGTAAGCCGCTGTACCTTTGCTGGTTTATTGGCAAAGCATCAGACAGAGGTTGCATGAACAGTATCTCCAGGCGTATCGCCGAGGAACTCGGTGTCCGCGAGCA
>JAWWAT010000094.1:0-9506 GCA_033721635.1 Marinobacter sp.
CACCGCCAGGTCCCGGTAGCGCTCCCAGGGAGAGGACAGGTTGACGAAAGGCGGCAGCTTGAACAGCACCAGTACCAGCAGGATCACCGTGAGAGTTTCGACCAGCAGCTGGGTTATGCCCAGGTCCGGCGCGCTGAAGTGAATGAAGGTAAGCGCCACGCCAAAGCCGGTCACCCCAACGGACGCCACCGAACCCAAACGGGATTTGGTGGCACAGGCAAAGAGAGTAGAAGCCACCAGCAGCAGGGCGATGCCGAATTCGTAGAAATAGCCATCGCTGAAATCAAAGTCCAGCTCGAATCCATGCCGGGTCAGCAAGGTATAGCCGGTGAGGCCAAAGGTGACGAGCACCAGAATCAGCAGGTAGATCCCGAGCACGCCGTTTTGCAGCAGGCGGGTTTGCCAGTCGGCCACCTGGGTGATGCCAAGCATGAAGCGGAAATAGCCGGCCTCCGGACCAACGCGACTGCCGGCCCTGTTGATAGCGTAGAGATTCGGCTGCAGCCTCCCCCATTTGTAGAACAGCAGTGACCCGATCAGCAGGCTGGCGCCGGAGAGCATTAGCGGGACATTCACCCCGTGCCAAAGTGCCAAAGCCGTCTGGACTGTATTGCCGTAGACGGACGAGATCGCCGAATCCAATACGACGCTGGCAGGAACAAAAGGCACCACGCCGAAGATCAGCGCCAAAAGGGAGAGCACGGCGGGACCAACCAGCATGGCAAATGGGGCCTCGTGGGGTTGTTTCGGCGTTCTGCGGACTTCTCCGAAAAATGGTTTGATCGCAACCAGGCCGGCCACCGCTACCACCAGAATGGCGGAAGCCACCGCCATGATCAGGAGTCCAGTGGACCAAAGGGGGGCCTTGAGCAGCGAGTCAAGCATCAGTTCTTTGGCGACGAAACCGAACAGGGGCGGCAGGCCGGCCAGCGAAAGTGCCGCCAGGCAGGTGATTGCCGCGGTCAGGGGCATGCTTTGCCTGAGCCCCCCCATCTTTGTGATGTCCTTGGTGCCGGTCTCATGGTCCAAAGCACCGGCGAGCATGAACAAAGACCCCTTATACAGTGAGTGAGCAAGCAGAAAACAGATGAAAGCGGTGATGGCCAGTTCGGTGCCCACGCCGATCAGCATGGTGAGGGTGCCCAGGGCCATGACCGTGGAGTAGGCCAGCACCTTTTTGATACCGGTGCTGCTGAAGGCCAGATAGGCGCCGGTGAGCATGGTTGCAGCACCGAAGAGCATCAACGAACCACTCCACAATGCGTCCCCGTCCATGGATGGGTTAAGGCGGGCCAGCAGATAGACGCCCGCTTTCACCATTGTTGCTGAATGCAGGTAAGCGGATACGGGCGTGGGGGCTGCCATGGCATTGGGCAGCCAGAAATGAAACGGCACCTGGGCTGATTTGGTGAAAGCCCCTATGAGAATGCAAACCGTTGCCGCGGTGTAAAAGCCGTGTTCATGAATCTGCAAATCGGAAGCAAGGATCTCAGTAAACGAGTAACTCCCAGTAATGAAGCCGAGCAATATCAAGCCGGCCATCAGGACAAGGCCACCCCCGGCCGTTATGAAAAGCCCCTGGAGTGCACATCTGCGTGCTTCCTCGTCCTCGTGGTTGAAGCCAATCAGCATGTAGGAGGTGATGCTGGTTAACTCCCAGAACACGAAGAACGCGATGAGATTGTCGGATAGCACCAGCCCGAGCATCGACGCCATGAACGACAGCATGATGACGTAGAACCGGCCCAGATCCCTGTGGCCTTTCAGGTAGGAACCGGCATAAATCAGAATGAACGTACCGATGCCACTGATAAGCAGGGCAAAAACCAGAGAAAGACCGTCGACCATGAAATCGAGGCTGATACCGAGGCCCGGCATCCACTGGTTTTTGAGCAGAAGCGTTTGGCCATCGCTGATCGATGGGATGAGGCTGGCAAAGTATACGGTAAGCGAGGCGGGCAGAAGGGCCAGAAGCCATCCAATGCGCTGGCCAGCCAGACGGCGGAGCGCTGGCACGGCAAAGGCCAGTAGAAACCCCGATAGTACAGCCAATAACATCATTAAGGGTACTCCGTTAGGACCCGGTTCTCAGCGAAGTGCAGTTATCAGGCTACGGCCCCTGCATCAGGATGGTACGTTGCTCAGCGTCATTCGATGCAATAACCCACGGAATAAATACCTCATTGATCCCAGGTTTGGCCGCGGGTGTTCTCAGTGGTTTTAACCTCCAGGTGCATGGCGGCTTTGGCCAGGAAATTGGCGCTGACCGGCGCCGTCATGAACAGAAAGGCGGTGATCAGTATCTCTTCCACGCCAATACCCCGACCCAGGGTGCTGAAGTAAATCACGGAGCTGACAACAATGGCGCCCACGCCGACTGTGGTTGCTTTGGTCGGACCATGCAGGCGGGTATAGAAGTCCGGTAGGCGGGCCAGGCCAATGGCCCCGATCAGGGTGAAGGCGCCACCAACCAGCAGCAAAGCGGATATGGCGTATTCGGCGAAGGTGCTCATCAGGTTTCCTCCGGGTTACTCAATGACGCTGCCGCGCTTGAGGTATTTTGCCATTGCAACGGTTCCCACGAAGCCCATAACTGCAATCAGCAGGGCGGATTCCAGGTACATACGCGTTTGTAGCGTTATACCGAGAAGAACGATAAGTGCGATGGCATTGACGTAGAGAGTGTCGAGTGCCAAAACCCTGTCGGGAGCATCCGGCCCCTTGATCACCCGATAGACGTTCAGTAAAGCTGCCAGTGTGACCATGGCGATGGTGATGTAGAGCGCAACAAGAATCATCGGAACATCTCCAGCAGTGGCTTCTCGTAACGAGCTCGAATGGTGTCGATGATTTCCTGCTCATTCTCGGCGTCCAGTGAATGGATGAGAATCAGCTTGTTGTCGTCACTCACATCGGCACCGACCGTTCCAGGCGTCAGTGAAATGGTACTGACCAGTATGCTGATCGCCAGAGGGTGATCCAGCTCCAGAGGATAGCAGATGAACATTGGGCGCGGCTTTCGGGGGCTGAGAATGAGCTTTGCCACTTCAACGCTGGCCACAATGATATCCCAGAGAACTCGCAAGGCGTAAGCTGGCGCGCGCCAACCCCGGATGACAGCGGGGCGGTCTGGCCAGAAACCGCGGGTCATCTGTGGTATGCCCCAGGCAAGCAGGAGGCCGAGAACGACACTGCCGCCGCTTATGCCGTCACTCAGAAACTGCCAGGTGACGAAAAGGGTCAGGCTGAGCCAGGGCTGAGGAAAACTGAGGCGATCAAGCATTAGCTGTCCTCCCCGACCATGGGGGTCTGCAAGATTTCGATATAGGCGTCGGCATTGTGCAGCTGCGCCGCCGTTGCATCGGTGTACGCCATAATAGGGCCCGCGAGCACAACCATGGCGATTGCCAGGGCGGTGAGAGCTCCGGCTGCCACAGAGACCCGGCCGTTGAGCGGGTCCGGTTTGTTCAGGTGGCCATCCACCGTGCGCCAGAACACGATACTTCCGGCCCGGCTGTAGGCAATGACAGTAAGAAAGCTGCCAGTCAGCAGTACTGACCACAGCCAGGCCATCTCGGTTCCGGCTTCAGCAGACTGCAGGATCAGCACTTTGCCAAAGAAGCCGCTCAGGGGCGGCAGACCGGCCGCAGCCACGGCACCAACCAGGAACAGGACACTGAGAAAGGTGCGGCTCTGCATTTTGGGCGCCGTAATAATGCGGTCTTTAGCCGAACCGCGCTGGTTGGCGACCAGCTCGGAAACAAGGAACAGGCCGCCCACCGTCCAGGTTGTGCTTAGCAGATAGAAGAGGGCTGCAGACAGGCCGGCTTCCGAGCCAAGCGCAATCGGAGCCAGCAAGGTGCCAACTGAGATGATGACCTGCCAGGCGACCAGAGTTTTCAGGGTGCCGGAGCCCAGTGCCCCGATAACGCCCATGGCCAGGGTGGCCAGGGCAATCGGGAACAGCCAGTCCATGCCAAGATTGGCAAGCTTTCCCGCATCGTCACCGAAAATAAGTAGATAGACCCGCAAAATCGCGTAAATGCCAACCTTGGTCATTACCGCAAACAGTGCAGCAACAGGTGCTGTCGCTTTTGAATAGGCCCGTGGCAGCCAGAAGCAGAGAGGCAGAATGGCCGCTTTGAGGCCGAAGACCACCAGTAACATCATACCTCCGGCCTTGACGATGCTCAGGCCCTCTCCGGAGATTTGCGGAACCTTGACCGCCAGATCCGCCATGTTCAGTGTGCCGGTAACGCTGTAGATCATGCCGACGCTGATCAGGAAGACGGCAGAGCCAATCAGGTTCAGCACCACATAGTGCAGGCCCGGAACCGTTCTGACTGTTCCACCGCCATGCATCAGCAAGCCGTATGAGGCGATGAGGAGAACCTCAAACGCAACAAACAGGTTGAACAGATCGCCTGTGAGGAAGGCAATATTCAGTCCCATTAGCTGGAACAGGAAAAGGCCATGGAACTGACGGTTGCCCTCGTCTGCGCCTCCGATCGAGAAGACGTGGCAGAACAGGGCGAGAACGGCCGTCATGACCAGCATCAGGGCGGCCAGCCGATCGAGCACCAGCACGATCCCGAACGGAGGCTGCCAGTTGCCGAATGCGTAGATCCGGTAACTGCCATCGTTTGCCATTATCAGCAGCACGATGGCGGAGACCAGCATCAGAAAAGTGGTGGCCAGCGCCAAAGTGCGCCGCAGGCTGATGGGCGCGTAGCCCATGAAGGCCTGAAGGATCCCGCCTAGCAGGGGGATAAGAACAGGAGCGGTAAGCCAGTGGTTCATTTACCGGTAACCTCCTCTTCTTCCTCCGGTGCGGGCGATTTGTAGGGTTGTTTGCCGTCCACGTGGTCATCCTCATTGTCGGCCAGGTTGCGCAGGGACAGCACGACGACAAAAGCGGTCATTGCAAAGCCGATTACAATTGCTGTGAGCACCAGCGCTTGCGGAAGCGGATCCGCGTAGCTGGCGGCAGTTCCGATGATCGGCTGCTGGCCCGTTGCAAGGCGGCCGCTGGAGAACAGAAACAGATTGACGCCGTATGACAGTAGCGTCAGGCCAACAACCACGGGGAAAGTGCGAGCACGCAGAATCAGATACACCCCTGAGGATGTCAGTGCGCCGATAACCAGTGCGAAAACAAGCTCCATTACGCACCCTCCTGTTTGGGCCGGATAGCAGAGTGGGGAGACAGACGGCCGACAGTCACCAGTGACAGCAGAGTGGCACCGATGACTGCCAGGTAGACGCCCAGATCAAAGATCAGCGCCGACGCCACCTCGAATTTGCCCACCACCGGCCAGGTTATGTAATCGAAGGTGGATGTGAGGAACGGATAACCGAACGCGAAACTGCCAAGCCCGGCCACCGTTGCGAACAGCAGACCCAGCCCGATGACGTTGTGGTAACGAAGACGGATTCGATCCTCTGTCCACTCCATGCCGCTGGCAATGTATTGGAGAATCAGGGCGATGGAGGTAATCAGGCCGGCGATAAAACCGCCGCCCGGCAGGTTGTGCCCGCGCAGGAAAATAAATGCCGAGACCATCAGAGCAAGCGGCAGCATTGGCCGGGCAATCAGGCTCAACATCAACGGGTGCGCATCGCGGGCCCATGCGTGACCTGCGCCATCGCTGGGCGGCGGGGTCAACGCGGTATCTTTCAGCATGGCGTAGATGCCCAGGGCGGCAATGGCCAGTACCGTGATTTCGCCCAGGGTATCGAAGCCGCGGAAGTCCACGAGGATGACGTTGACTACGTTGGTGCCGCCACCGCCCGGCTTGCTGTTCGCCAGGAAGAATTCAGAGATCGAGCTGAATGGCTGGGTCAGCATGGCCAGTGTCACCAGTGTCATGCCAATACCGGCGACCCCTGCAATGGCGATATCCCGGACTCGACGTTTGAGCGGTGTTTCGACCGGCGTCCAGGGATGCATGTAGTAGATGGCGAGCATCAACAATACAATAGTCACCACCTCCACAGAGAGCTGGGTCATTGCCAGGTCCGGTGCCGAGAAGCGGGCGAAGGCCAAAGCCACGACCAGCCCTACAACGCTCAACAGTACCAGAGCGTAGAAACGCTGTCGGTGCAGCCCTGCCGTTGCAAAAGCGCAGAGTATCAGTACAGCGGCCGCAATCGCCGTTGGCGCATCCACGGGGCTCAAGCCGTTCTCACCGACAAAAATCCCCAGGTCAAGCAACGGCATTGCTGCAACAGCGATCACACTGACAAGCAGCAGCAGAGCGTAGCGCTGTAGCGAGCCGTTCTCCAAGCGCGCAGTCACGCTGTTGGCAAGGTCTACAATTCGCAGAACAATGTTCTCGAATACAGCCTTTTCATCGATTTCCCGGAACCGCGCATGAAAATCGAAAAAGCGCTGACGCTGGCTGTACATGAGAAGTCCGCCAAAGAACGCGACAAAACTCATGAACAGGGGCAGATTGAAGCCATGGAAGATGGCAAGAGTGTACTCGGGGACCTCACCACCAAGCGTTGCCGAGGCCGCCAGGAAGAGCAGCGGGCCAACAGCCACCGCGGGAAACAGGCCAACCATGATGCAGGCGAATACCAGGATTTCCACCGGAATCTTCATGTAGCGCGGAGGCTCATGGGGTGGGTAAATGGGGAGATCCACCGGCTTGCCATTGAAGAAAACATCATGGATAAAACGGGCGGAATACGCCACTGCGAATATCCCCGCCAGGGTGGCTACAATCGGTGGCAGCCAGGCTATGAGCCCCGGGAGGTTCAGTTCCAGTGACTCTGCGAAGAACATCTCCTTGCTGAGGAAGCCGTTCAGCAGCGGAACACCGGCCATGGAGGAAGCGGCGACCATGGCCAGAGTTGCGGTATGCGGCATGTAACGCCAAAGACCATTGATGCGGCGCATGTCGCGGGTACCGGTCTCATGGTCGATGATACCGGCGGCCATGAACAGGGAGGCCTTGAAGATGGCATGGTTAATGACGTGGAAGACCGCCGCCACGGCGGCAAGCTGCGTACCCATGCCGAACAGCAGGGTGATCAGGCCCAGATGGCTGACCGTGGAGTGGGCCAGAAGTCCCTTGAGGTCGTGCTTGAACATGGCGACATAGGCGCCGATGAGCAGAGTGGCCATGCCGGTAAAGCTGACCATGTAGAACCATTGTTCGGTGCCTGCCAGGGCCGGGTAAAGCCGGGCCATAAGAAATATCCCGGCCTTGACCATGGTGGCCGAGTGCAGATAGGCGGATACCGGTGTGGGCGCCTGCATGGCGTGAGGGAGCCAGAAATGGAACGGAAACTGGGCCGATTTGGTGAAGGCACCAAGCAGAACCAGCGTCAGGGCGACCGGGTACATGGCGTGTGCCTTGATCTGGTCACCGGCTGCCAACACATCATCCAGTTCAAAGCTGCCAACAATGTTGCCGATAATCAGAATGCCGGCGAGCAGCGCGAGACCGCCACCACCGGTCACCGCAAGTGCCATCCGGGCGCCCCGGCGGGCATCCTGTTTGTGAGTCCAGAAGCTGATCAGCAGGAACGAGGTCAGGCTGGTCAGTTCCCAGAAAATCATCATCAGCAGCAGGTTGCTGGAGAGCACAATGCCCAGCATGGAACCCTTGAAGCAGAGTAGCAGGGCGTAGAACTTGCCAACGTTCTCGTATGCCTTCAGGTAATAGCGGGCATAGAGAATAATCAGCAGTCCGATGATCAGAATCAGCAGAGCGAACAGCAGAGACAGGCCGTCCAGCCGGAAGCTGAATGATAGGCCCATAGCCGGCAGCCATTCGTAGCTGTGCAGCACAACGCCGCCATCGGCAAGGGTTTCCCAATGAGGGAACAGGGCGGCCAGTGCGATAAGTGCGGGTACTGAAGATGCAACGGCAATCGCCGTTCTGCCGCCCTGGGCGAACAGGGGTGCGGCTACAGCACCCAGAAACGGCAGTAAAACAACCAGCGGTAGCGACATCGCAACCTCGTTATTGGTTTTCTTTTACGTGAGTATTGAAGGCATGTTTGCCTGAGTCTAGTCTCCGGCCGGCCACCCTGCACATTGAGCACCGATGCCTTACGGCATGGAGGGCGGGGTGGATCAGCAGAAGACCGGCGGGTCCGGGAAATACGGTAGACGTCCCCGGTGCCGCGCGATGTCAGCGGTTACAGGTGGGCGGGTAACTCTTGTGCAGCCGAAGGACCTTGCGGTCATGGTTGCTCCGTCAGTCAAACTTGATTGCCGATGATACGTGCCCCGTCCCGAAGGTCAAGTCAACTTGCCATTGATCAAGTGTATACTCCCGATAAATATTCCATGAGAGAGCCCCCATGAGCGACACCTATCCAAACCTTTTGAAACCGCTGGATCTCGGCTTCACCGAACTCAAAAACCGGGTGCTGATGGGCTCCATGCACACAGGCCTCGAAGATCGGTTCTGGAACATTCACAAGCTGGCCCGCTATTTCGGTGAGCGAGCTGAAGGTGGTGTGGGCCTGATGGTAACGGGCGGTTTCTCGCCCAATCTGGTCGGGCAGTTGGCTCCGCTTGCGTCAACCATGAACAACCGGGCCACAGCCCTGCTGCATCGCCATGTGACCGGCGCGGTACATGAGGCCGGGGGAAAGATCTGTATGCAGATTCTGCACGCAGGGCGTTATGGCTATCAGCCCCTCATTGTTTCGGCGTCGGCGACCAAGGCACCGATCAGCCCATTCAAGGCCCGCGCGCTCTCCTCAAAGGGCGTTGAACGGCAGATCAACGATTTCGTCAGTGCCGCGAAACTGGCGCAGTTCGCCGGCTACGACGGCGTTGAAGTGATGGGCTCCGAAGGCTATTTCATCAACCAGTTTTTGTGCGAGCGCACCAATAAACGCACAGACAAGTGGGGCGGCCCTTACGAGAACCGCATGCGCCTGCCCGTGGAAATTGTCCGGCGCATGCGCGAGGCCGTGGGGCCGGAATTCATCATTATTTACCGGTTGTCGATGCTGGACCTGGTAGAGGGAGGTCAGACCTGGGATCAGATCGTGACCCTGGGCAAAGCCATCGAACAGGCCGGTGCCACTATCATTAATACCGGCATTGGCTGGCACGAAGCGCGGGTTCCGACCATTGTCACCTCGGTGCCCCGCGGGGGCTTTGCCGATGTTACAGCCAAGTTCTATGGCGAAGTGGATATCCCGGTGTGTACCACCAACCGCATCAACACCCCGGAAAAGGGGGAAGAAATCCTCGCCGCGGGCAAGGCGGATATGGTTTCCATGGCACGGCCCCTGTTGGCAGACAGTGAGTTTGTGCGCAAGGCGGAGCAAGCGCGCAGTGACGAAATCAACACCTGCATTGCCTGTAACCAGGCGTGTCTTGACCATGCCTTCCAGGCCAAGCGGGCCTCCTGCCTGGTAAACCCGCGAGCCTGCCACGAAACCGAGCTGGTATTGACGGTGGCGCCCGTTGTGCGCCGGGTTGCTGTAGTAGGCGCCGGACCTGCGGGACTGGCGGCGGCGACAACCGCTGC
>JAWWAT010000095.1:0-9449 GCA_033721635.1 Marinobacter sp.
AGAACTCGTCCACCGTGTTTCTCAGCAGGTGCCGGTCGTGGGACACCACCACGATGGCGCCTTCGAAATTCTGCAGCGCCATGGTCAGGGCCTGGCGCATTTCCAGGTCCAGATGGTTCGTGGGCTCGTCCAGCAGAAGCAAGTTCGGTTTCTGCCAGGCGATCACGGCCAGCGCCACCCGGGCCTTCTCGCCTCCTGAGAATGACCGGACCGCGCTCAGTGCCTCATCACCGTGAAAATCAAATCCACCGAGAAAGTTCCGGATACTCTGCTCTGACGCTTTTGGCGACAACCGCTGCAGGTGCAAGAACGGGCTGGCATCCAGATCCAGCGACTCCAGTTGATGTTGGGCAAACGATCCGATGGCCAGATGCTCGCCACAGGTGCGATCCCCCGAAAGCAACGTGCCCTCGCCCCGAAGCGCATCCATCAGCGTGGATTTGCCCGCGCCATTGGGGCCCAGAAGGCCAATCCGGCTGCCGGGCAGCAGGGTCAGGTTGATACCATCGAGGACCGGGGTATTACCGTGGCCGGCCTTGCCATTGCGTATCGACAACAGAGGATTCGAGACCTTCTCAGCCACTGGAAACTCGAAACTGAAAGGTGAATCGATATGAGCCGGGGCAATGCGCTCCATGCGCTCCAGCGCCTTGACCCGGCTCTGGGCCTGGCGAGCCTTGGTGGCTTTGGCCTTGAATCGGTCAATGAAACGCTGGATTTCGGCAATCCTTGCCTGCTGGCGCTCGAAACCGGCCTGCTGCTGGGCCAGACGCTCACTGCGCTGGCCTTCGAAGGCTGAGTAATTACCCGTATACAACTCCAGCTTTCGCCGATCAAAATGCACCACATGGGTGGCGACCCGATCCATAAAATCACGGTCGTGAGAAATAAACAGAAGGGTCCCCGGGTAGCGGCGCAGCCAGTTCTCCAGCCACAAACAGGCATCCAGATCCAGGTGGTTGGTGGGCTCATCCAGGAGCAAGAGATCGGAAGGTCGCATCAGGGCCTGGGCCAGGTTCAGCCGGATCCGCCAGCCACCGGAAAACGCCGACACCGGCCGGTCGGCGTCCTCGTCAGAGAATCCCAGCCCCCGCAGCAACGCTTCGGCCCTGCGAGCTGCCGACCAGGCCTCGTGCACATCCAGCTCGCCGTGTATGCGGGCAATGGCATGATCATCACCGGCGCCTTCTGCCCTGGCAAGCTCGGCTTCCAGGCGGCGCAGATCCAGATCCCCGTCGAGCACGAAATCCCGGGCACTACGGTCGGTTGCTTCGACTTCCTGCGCCATGTGGGCAATGCGACACCCTCCCGGCAGGGAGACCGTTCCCTGCTCCGGGGCCAGCTGGCCCAACAGGAGCTGGAAGAGACTGGATTTGCCGGCACCATTGGCACCAACAATTGCGACACGCTGGCCAGGCTGCACGGTCAGGCTGACGGATTCTAGCAACCAGACGCCGCCCCGTTGTAAACTGAGATCAGTAATCGTTAACATGTTTTCATTTTATCAACGTAAAGTGTTCAGGGAAGGCACAGCGCCTATGTCGGTCGGCTCGGCTACCATCCCGGATTATTCGACACCGCCGCTGGAATTGCCGGCAGATATGGAACCGGAGAACCCGCTCTGGCGTTTTGCACTGGCGTTCTGGAAACATCCGGACGTTCAGGACAGTTGCCTGGCACTTCAGAATCAGGGCTGGAGCGTGACGCGGATTCTGAGTGCGGCTTGGCTCGCACTGTCTGGCAGGGTCTTCGCCGGGGTCGAGGACGCTACGGTAACAGAGTGGCGCGACCGTGTAACCGTTGCGCTGCGCGGTGCAAGAAAATCTCTGCCGGGCGACGCAGGCCACTGTCAGAAGCTGCGCACCGGTATTGCCGGCCTGGAGCTTGAAGCCGAGCAGATCGAACTGGCGCTCAGCTGGCGAACGCTAATGACCAACAACCCGGAACACGCCGACATGCAGGGACGCGACACGTTGATTATCACCAATCTGGTTGCGGCCGCACCCACCTCATCTGTTGGTGAAGGTGTCAGGCCCCTGCTGAATACACTGGCCAGTGCACTGGCCCATTTTCCCAAGGGAGACCATCAGCCATGATGATGAAATGGCTAATACGGCTCTCGTTTCCGGCCCTCGGTTTGCTGTTATTGCTGATTTTTTTCGGCCTGAACGACCCGGAACAGGTATCCGAACCAGTGGCCGAAGAGGAACAACCTGAAATTCCCGCTTTCGAAGGCCTGGTGCCCTCACCGATCCCCACCGAGGGCCCCGAGATCGTGTTCAAATGGCAGGATACCGACGGTAACTGGCACTACGCCGACCAACCGCCGGAACAGGGCCGCTGGAATACCCTGGCTATTGAACGGCGGGACAAAGCCTTTCCGCGACTTCAGCCCCAGGAACCGGAAACGGATTGGCACTCGCCCTACAATGCCCCCTTCTCTCTGGGACCATCCGCGGCCGGCAGCAACGGCAGCTGAACTGACACGTCCGGTTTCTTAACACATGTTCAGTGGCATCTGGCGCCGGAACCCGTTACCTTCTGCGTTCTGACAAACACAACGCGGGGCCCTGCCCCGAGCACCGACGTTAAAGGATAATGCAATGAAGAAAACGCTCCTTGCACTGGCAGTGACCGGCCTGGTTGCCGGCTGTTCCACACCACCCGAAGCCCCGGAACAACCAAAACTGGAGTCCACCGACCAGAAAGTCAGCTATGGCATGGGCCTGGTTCTGGGTGAGCGCATGGGTAACGACCTGCCGAACCTGCAGATGGACCAGTTCCTCCAGGGGATCCAGCACGGCCACGCTGGCGATGATGAAGCCAAGCGCATGAGCCGCGAGGAAATCCAGCAGGCCCTGATGGCCTACCAGCAGCAGATGCAGGAAGAGCAGGGCAAGCAGATGGAAGAGCTGGCCCAGAAGAACCTTGATGCAGGCGAGGCCTTCCTGGCAGAAAATGCCGAGCGCGAGGGTGTAGAAACCACCGATTCCGGCCTTCAGTATGAAGTGCTTGAGCAGGGTGACGGCGAAAAGCCAGCAGCAACCGATACGGTTCAGGTGCACTACACCGGTGAACTGCTGTCCGGTGAAGTATTCGACAGCTCCCGCGAGCGCGGCGAGCCGGTAACCTTCGCCCTCAACCAGGTCATTCCCGGCTGGACCGAAGGCCTTCAGCTGATGAGCGAAGGCGCCCGCTATAAACTCTACATCCCGTCCGACCTGGCTTACGGCCCGGGTGGCAACCGGGCCATCGGCCCGAACGAGACCCTGGTGTTCGACGTCGAGCTGATCGACATCAATCCCGGCTCCGGAGACTAAGCTCCAGGCAGGCCGCGACCAGTTCTGTCGCAGCCATAAAAAAGCCCCAGCCCGGCGTTACCGGCTGGGGCTTTTTTTGAATCAGGCGTTGTTCAGGCCGAGGCCACTTTGCCAGCGTGGGCGTTGTGGAGATGTTCGATCAGGAAATCCTCCATCTCGAAACGCGTCTCGAGGGTCTCACCCAGCTTCGACAATTCACCATACAGCTCTTTGACATCCTCTTCCGACAACTCCCGGCCATCCAGGCGGTCGTTGAAGTTGAGGGCCACCTCGGTGGTCTGTTCAATCCGCGGGTAAACCTTGGCAGCCAACTCCAGCCCACCATCGTTGAACTCTCTGGCCTCGCGGACCAACTGCTCGTAAATTTCAAAATGGCCGGTAGACACATAATCCACCAGCACCTCACACAGGCGCACAAACTTTTCTCTCAGTGCTTCCGTCTGCGAGAAGTCATTCTCCCCGGACAGGTCGCAGTAATGTACCAGTAGCTCCTGACGCTCCTTTAGCCAGCGATCTATCAGTTCGCTGACACCACCCCAGCGCTCCCTGGCATTTCGGCAATTTTCCAACATGACGCCCGTTCTCCGCTTGTGTTCGGTACTTCTGTTTCGGTTTTGATTTTTATTAGGTTTGGCTCAAGTTACCCCATGCCTGCTGTTCCCCGCAACCGTTTCAGCTCCGAATCCATTCCCGGGGTTTTTGCCGGCGAAACATCAGAACCAGCCCGATTATCACCAGCAGAGTGAAAAACACGGCAGTCCAGCCGGGAATACTCAACCCCAGGAACCGCCACACTACCTCGGCGCAATCCCCAGTACCCTTAAGTGCGGTAGACAGCACCTCAAACCAGGGCAACACGTCGAGCATGTAGTCAACCGAGGGCCCACACGCAGGCACCTGGTCTGCCGGCAGACTCTGCAGCCACAACTGCCGTCCGGCGACGCCAAGGCCGGCTCCGGCGGTCAGTACCAGCAGGAAACCATAGACGCGAACACCGAATCCGGTGGGGCCATGGAGGAAGGCCAGGAAACTCACCAGACCAGCGCCCATGAAACCAAAACGCTGCAACCAGCATAGCGGGCAGGGCTCCAGCCCCATCACATGCTCCATATAAAAGGCCACACCCAGGAGCGCGGCACATACAAGGAAAATCAGCCCGAAAACCCATCTGCTGGTCAAAAGAACACCTCGAATTGTGAATTGAAACTGCAAGCGACCACGGGGCCTGCTATTCTCGTCACTTAACCCTAAACCACGAACAACTTCAAGCCTATGACACACCAGCCAAAATCCGTTCTGACGCTTCTGTTTATGTTGTTTGCCATGATCGCCTTCCCTGCCGCTGCCCAGGATGCGGAAGAGACCGAAGAGGCAGCCGCTGAAGAAGAAAGCGGCGTTACCGACTACATCAGTATGGATCCGGCTTTCGTGACCCACGTGGGCAAACCCGGCACTAAGCCAACCTACCTGAAAGCCGCGGTAAGCCTGCGGGCCAATAGCGCCAGCGTCCGTCCCGCGGTGGATGCTCACATGCCACGCCTCAGACACGAACTGGTGATGCTGTTTGGCGAGCAGACCGATGCCGAACGCCTCACCTCCATGGAAGGCCAGGAGGCGTTGCGCGAAGAAGCCAAACAGCGAATCAATGCGGTACTGGAGGAACAGCAGACCGGCGAGAGCATTGCCGGTGTGCTGTTTACAGAATTTGTGGTGCAGAAATAAGGCTGGAACCGACCGATGAATCAGGCGATCCGTGAAAACAGATCGTCTGCCTGGCCCCGGTCATCCCGCGCTGCCTGATCGGCATCGTCCCAGCCGGCTTCCCAGGCAGCAATGACAACATCACCCCGATAAGGGCAGCGCGCTTTGTCCATGCCCATGCTGGCAGCCATGTAGCCCTGACGGTAAGCCTTGTTGAGCGCTTCCACATCCCAGCCGAGTTTGATATCCCTTGCCATAGCCGTCTCTCCCGATCCCGATGTTACAAAAATTAACAGCCGGACCGGGGGGAGACAAATCTTTGTTCGGTTTATGTGCGTCAGGTCCGCAGACTTCTGCGACAGTGGCCCAACTTACTGTTCAGGAGCGCAGATACTGTGCCAGAAACTCGCTGAACGGCAGGGTATCGGCACGCTCCATCTGCGCTTGCTCGGCCAGGGATTCCGCTGTCATGGCATCAAACGCCTGGCGCACATTGGCATCCAAGCCTTCCTGCCTGAGGGTTTGCTGATGCTGCTGGGCTATTTCCATGCCCCACTCCCGGTGCCCAAGGCCTGAGGAGCGCATGGCGTCCAGAACCCGGGCAGAAGGCACCGTCCATTCACCAGTCAAGGTCTCGCGCTGGGCAGCCAGGGCGCGACGGTAGGTATCATCCCCCCGCCAGCTATCCAGCAACTCGGCGAGCGGTTCCAGCTGCGCCAGGATATCGGTCGCGGCCTCTGACACCGGGGTGCGCTCCCCGGCACGGCAGAGTTTCAATTCCCGGAAACGCCCGTTGGACACCACATCCTTATAGTTGTCATCAAGACGCTCGCATTCTTCATCGCCAATGCGGGGCGAGTCAGACAGCAGGCAATCCAGAAGGAACAGGTCCAGGAAGTCGATCTGAGCCTCATTCACGCCCACCGGTGAAAAGGGATCAAGATCCAGACACCGCACCTCGATGTATTCCACACCCCGGGCTTCGAGCGCCTGGATGGGTTTTTCTTCCCGCTGCGTGGTGCGTTTGGGTCGAACGGCGCTGTAATACTCGTTTTCAATCTGCAGGACGCTGGTATTGATCTGGATGAACTGATCGCCACGCCGGGTGCCGATTTGCTCATAGGCCGGCCAGGTGGTGTGGATGGCCCGGTCCAGAGTCTGGGTGTAGGTGCTGAGCTCATTGAAACAGATATTCAGGGAGGCCTGGGCATTGTTGTGGTAGCCCAGATCGCCCATGCGCAGGGACGTAGCATACTCTCCGTACCAGGTGCGCTCGTCAAACTGATTGAGGTCGTGGCTGACACCGGCTACAAAGCTGGCATCCAGTGCCGGCGAGGCACCGAACAGCAACATCAAAAGCCAGCTACGGCGGCGGAAGTTGCGGATGAGCCAGAAATACTGGTCTGATTTGAAATCTTTCAGGCTTTGCTCATTACCCAGCAATTCCTGCCACTTGTGCCAGAAACTGTCGGGTAGCGAAAGGTTGTAGTGGGCGCCAGCGATGCTCTGCATCATACGTCCGTAACGCACTGCCAGACCCTGCCGGTAAACGTGCTTGAGCTGGCCGATGTTTGAGCTGCCGTATTCGGCGATGGGGATGCTCGGATCGCCATCCAGCTCACAGGGCATGCTCGCCGCCCAGAAGACTTCGTCGCCAAGGTTCTGCTGCACGTAGGTGTGGATATCACGCAGGGACTTCAGCATGCCTCCGGTGCTGTTGAACACCGGTGTGATCAGCTCCAGCAGGGCCTCTGAATAGTCGGTGGTGATCCTCGGGTGGGTCAGTGCCGAACCCAGAGCCTCGGGATGCGGGGTCTGGGCGATGAAGCCGTTGCGATCCACCCGCAGCCCTTCTTTTTCGACACCCTTGAGGAAACCATCCCAGTCGCTGGCAGCGAACTGACGAAATACGGAATGGCGGGATTCAGCCATGGTCGACTCCTGCTGCGGCCGGTTTCTCTGTTGCAAAACCGGCCGGTGAAAAGATTGTAAACCCGTCAGCTGTCCTTGCGTGCCGAGGCCAGTGCCTGCGCCAGCGCACCAGCCATGGCGCCCTGCGGGGATTTCTGACCGGAACCGCCATTGCCGGCGTTGCGGTTGCCGCCCTTGCGGCTCGCTCCGGAGCGGTTGTCAGCCATGGGCTTGCCTTCGTTTTTCTCGCCAGGCTGATCATCCATACGCATGGTCAGGGCAATTCGCTTGCGCGGGATATCCACATCCATCACCTTGACCTTGACGATATCCCCGGCCTTGACTACCTCACGGGGATCTTTGACAAACGTGTGGGACAGCGCGGAAATGTGCACGAGGCCGTCCTGATGCACACCAATATCCACAAACGCGCCGAAATTGGTGACATTGGTCACCGAGCCTTCCAGCACCATCCCGGGCTTGAGATCATTGAGGGTTTCAACGCCCTCCTCGAAACTGGCAAACCGGAATTCGGGACGCGGGTCCCGCCCCGGCTTCTCCAGTTCCGAGATAATGTCCTTGATAGTCGGCAAACCGAACTGTTCTGTTACGTAATCCTGGGGATTCAGACCACGCAGGAAGGCGGAATCGCCGATGATATCGTCCACCTTGCGGTTATTCCGCTTGGCGATGGCCTCGACCACACCATAGGCTTCCGGGTGAACCGACGACCGGTCCAGGGGATTCTCGCCGCCGGCAATACGCAGAAAGCCCGCCGCCTGCTCGAACGTGCGGTCGCCCAGCCGGGTGACCTTCAGCAGCTGTTTCCGGTTCCGGAACATACCATTCTGGTTACGGAACTCGATGATGTTCTGGGCGATGGTCTGGTTCAGGCCGGACACCCGGGCCAGCAATGGCGCTGAGGCGGTATTCAGGTCCACGCCCACGCCGTTTACACAGTCTTCCACCACCGCGTCAAGACTGCGGGACAGCTGCACCTGGGAGACATCGTGCTGGTATTGCCCCACCCCAATGGATTTAGGCTCGATCTTGACCAGCTCCGCCAGCGGATCCTGCAGCCGGCGGGCAATGGATACCGCACCACGGATAGTGACATCCAGATCGGGCAGCTCTTTGGAGGCGAACTCGGACGCCGAATAGACCGACGCGCCGGACTCACTGACCACGATCCGGGCGAGCTTCAGTTCGGGGTAACGCTTGCTGAGGTCGGCAACCAGCTTCTCGGTCTCCCTGGACGCGGTGCCGTTGCCGATGGCCACCAGCTCGATCTTGTACTCCCGACACCAGGCCGCCAACTGCTCAATGGAACGGTCCCATTGATTCTGGGGGGCGTGGGGGAAGATGGCACCGTGTCCGGCCACCTGACCGGTGCCATCGATAACAGCGACTTTCACCCCGGTACGCAGGCCTGGGTCCAGGCCCAGGGTCGGGCGCGGACCGGCCGGCGCCAGCAGCAGTAGATCCTTGAGGTTGGCCGCAAACACGTTGATGGCTTCCGTTTCCGCCGCTTCGCGGACCTGGGCCATGAGATCGGTCTCAATCTGGGTGGAGAGCTTCACTCGCCAGGTCCAGCGCACCACCTCCGAGAGCCATTTGTCCGCGGCGCGGCCGTTGTCGCGGATGTTCCAGCGGGCGGCAATACGCTGCTCGGCCGGATGCGGCGCGCGGCGGTCGTCGTCGGCATCGCCGACTATGATGGTGTATCCCAGGATGCCCTCGTTGCGGCCCCGCAGGATGGCCAGGGCACGGTGGGACGGAACTTTCTTCAGCGGCTCGACATGGTCGAAATAATCACGGAACTTGGCCCCCTCGTTCTCCTTGCCTTCCACCACGGTTACTTTCAGCTGGCCTTCCTGCCAGATGAAATCCCGCAGGCCACCCAACAGCTCGGCATCCTCGGCAAAACGCTCCATCAGTATGTACCGGGCGCCATCCAGCGCAGCCTTGGTGTCTTCCACGCCGGCTTCTTTATTAAGGTAGCCCTGGGCGGTGGTTTCGGGGTCCAGATTCGGGTCTTCGTAGAGCGCGTCAGCCAGCGGTTCCAGCCCCGCCTCCCGGGCGATCTGGGCCTTGGTGCGGCGCTTGGGCTTGTAGGGCAGGTAAAGATCTTCCAGACGGTTCTTGGTGTCGGCGTCCTGGATGGTGGCCTTGAGTTCGTCGGTCAGTTTGCCCTGCTCCTCGATACTCTTGAGGATGGTGGCACGACGGTCTTCCAGTTCACGCAGATAGCGCAGACGTTCTTCCAGATTCCTCAGCTGACTGTCATCCAGTGAGCCTGTGACCTCTTTCCGGTAGCGGGCGATAAACGGAACGGTCGCGCCCTCGTCGAGCAGTTCGACGGTGGCATTAACCTGTTGCTCGCGGACACCGAGTTCCTCGGCGATACGCCTGGAGATACTGTTCATGCAACCTCTGTCTGATGCTTTGCCAATAAACCAGCAAAGGTACAGCGGCTTACTGCTGCAGGCAAGCGGCCTGTCCCCGCTTGTTCAGGAA
>JAWWAT010000096.1:0-9416 GCA_033721635.1 Marinobacter sp.
CTTCCCCGGGCAATTGTTCCTGGCCACCATCCAGATGATTGTCATTCCCCTGGTCATTGCCTCGGTGGTTCGGGGGCTTGCCGCCAGTGAGGATCTGGAGCAGCTGCGCAAACTCGGCTTGAGAGTGACCGGTTTCTTCGTAATCACCACAGCCATGGCGGCATCCATAGGCCTGTGGATCGGCAACCTGATCAACCCCGGCAGAATGATGACAGGGCTCGGCACCCCCATTGCGTCCGGAGATAACAGCGTGCCCACTGCGTCCATGCCCGGTGTCGACGAGCTACCCAAGACCCTGATCGGTTTGTTACCCGGCAACCCCCTGGACGCCATGGTGGAAGGCCAGATGCTCCAGGTGGTGATCTTCTCCATCATTGTTGGCATCGCCCTGGTAAGCATGGCCCCGGAAAAATCCAGGCCCATGCTGGACCTGCTCGATTCCCTCCAGCAAATCTGCATGACGGTTGTCCGCTGGGCAATGCGCCTTGCCCCCGTTGCCGTCTTCGGCCTGATGGCCCAACTGACAACCACCCTCGGGTTCCGCGCCATGCTGGGTATGGCCTCGTATGTTGCAACGGTTATTGCAGGTTTGCTGGTGCTGTTGGGCGTTTACATGCTGATTCTGAAGCTGCTCGCCGGCCAGTCTCCTGTTCGCTTCCTGAAAGACACGCGGGATGTGCTGCTGCTCGCCTTTTCCACCTCCAGCTCGGCGGCTGTCATGCCCCTGTCCATCCGGACTGCCGAAGACAAGCTTGGAGTGCGGCCGTCGGTTTCCCAGTTCGTGATTCCACTGGGTGCCACCATCAATATGAACGGCACCGCGCTCTATCAGGCCGTGGCTACCATCTTTCTGGCCCAGGTCTATGGCATTGATCTGAGCATGGGGAGCATGGCACTCGTGGTGGCTATGGCCGTCGGTGCCTCCATCGGCTCGCCAGCCACACCCGGGGTGGGCATCGTGATCCTTGCCATGGTTCTGCAGACCGTGGGCATTCCGCCCAGCGGCATTGCACTGATTATGGGTGTGGATCGAATTCTGGATATGTGCCGGACCGCCATCAACGTGACGGGAGACCTCGTTACTTGCCGGCTGATGGAGAATCTGGCGGGCAAACGTTTACCAAACGAGGTAAGTCCGGAGCAAAGCTAAAGTGCCCTGATCACCTCATCGCATACCTCTTCCTGGTTCAACCCCTCACCCCTGATGGCGAGGTCGGCATACCGGCAGTACAGTTCAAATCTTTCCCTGAACAGGGCTTCCAGCGACTGATCCGGCCGCCGGGAAATGCCCCGCATGCTGTGATCGCCGATTCGCTCGATAACCAGTTCAAGCGGGATATCAAGAAATACGACGGTGCCATTGGTCTTGAGGTGTTCCATGGCGGGGGCGCTGTAGACCGCGCTGCCACCGGTGCTGATGACCTTGTGTCCGACATCCAGTTTCAGAAGCACCTGCTCTTCAATCCGTCGTAGGGCTTCGTAACCGTCCTGGTCTACAATTGCCTGGAGAGTACGGCCGGTTTCCTCCTGAATCAGCAAATCGGTATCGACAAACCCGAGACCCAGACGTTTGGCCAACAGAACACCCACCGTGCTCTTGCCGCTGCCGGGCATACCGATGAGAACCAGGTTTCCTGTATCAGTCGGTTTAGCCATGATGCTTGCGTAGGACCTCTCCAGAGAATGAGAACTGAGTGGCAATAAGTTCAGAAGGTAACACTTTTACGACAGAGCTCGCGCTTTATTCCGCCCCGCAAGCCCGTATAATCCAGGCAACGGCGGTTTGCAAAGAATACCGAAGCCGGCCAAAGACGGCATCTTTCGTGAGTGAGTAATGACCATCGGCAGATCACTTCTGATTCCATCCATCGCAGCTTTGGTGCTTACTCTGTCGGCACCCGCACTGGCAGACGGCATCAAGCGTATTGTGCATCCCGATGGCACGGTCGAATTCACCAACGTGAAAAACACCGGCCGGCCCAGAGCCTCCAGCGGTAACGATACCGTCTACCGCTATACCGATGACAATGGCGTGGTTGCCTACAGCAGCGTCCAGCCAGCCGCTGCCGACTTCGACGTTATCCGCTTCCACTGCTATGCGTGCGACCCGGAGTCCAGCGTCGATTGGCGCAAAACGCCGCTGTTCACCAAACCTTTCCACTCAGAAATCCAGACCGCAGCAGAGGAATACGGGGTTGATCCCGCACTGGTCCGGGCCGTGATCCATGCCGAATCGGCATTCAATGAAAAAGCGCTCTCCCCGGTTGGTGCCCAGGGTCTGATGCAGTTGATGCCGGGCACGGCGGAAGAGCTGGGTGTGCGTAATGCATTGGCGGCCGAGGAGAACATCCGTGGCGGCGTCCACTACCTGTCCAAGATGCTCGACCGATTCAATGGCGACATCCGGCTGGCCACCGCCGCCTACAATGCGGGGCCCGGTGCCGTGAGCCGATACAAGGGCGTACCGCCCTATGCCGAAACAAAAGCCTATGTTGAACGGGTTGGCATCCTTCACGAGCGCTACGCTGCGCTGTAGGCTCCTCAGAGGTCCGGGAATCAATGAACTTCAAGCGTCTGGAGACCTTTATCTGGGTTGCGACCCTTGGCAGCTTTCGCAAGGCTGCCGAGCACCAGCACACCACCCAGCCGGCCATTTCCAACCGTATTGCAGCGCTTGAGGACGAGCTTGGCGTCCGGCTGTTCGAGCGCGAATCCGGCCACAGCAAGCTTACGAGCAAGGGACAGGAGCTACTGCCCTACGCCGAGAAGATCGTGTTTATGGCCCAGCAGCTGCGCAAGCGGGCAGACCGGGGGGCTTCGCTGTCAGGCATTCTCAGGCTCGGGGTTTCGGAAACCATTGTGCACTCCTGGCTGCCGCGTTTTTTCCGGGAACTGCACGAAACGGCACCCAACCTGGATGTGGAAATCACCGTGGATGTCTCTGGCAACCTCCGGTCCGGTTTGCTGGACCGGAGCCTCGACCTTGCTTTTCTGATGGGCCCTATATCAGAGCCAAAAGTCGAAAACCGGGCACTCTGTAGCTTCCCGCTGATCTGGGTGGCAAGCCCGGAGTTGAATCTGCCGAACAGACTCCTGGACCTCAAAGAGCTGGCAGAGTGGCCCATCATTACCTACGCCCGAAACACCAAACCCTTCGCGGAAATCAGCCAGAAATTCAGCGAGCTGGATGAACTGCCCGCACGTTTCTACTCTTCAAGCTCGCTCGCAGCCTGTCGGCAGCTGACTCTGGACGGCATTGGCATCTCCACGCTTCCACTGAGCGTAATCAAACATGAACTGGAAAGCGGCCGCCTGATCCAGCTCAATACATCGTGGACGCCCTCAGAACTTGCCTTCACTGCGTCTTATTCCGGCACTCCTTTTAACCCGATTGCGGAGCTTGCAGCCAACCTTGGCGTGAAGGTCTCCGACGAGTATGACCGGACCACACATCACAAAAAGTTATCGGAAGATGTAAAAAACGATAATTAGACTTTTTCACCAACCGGTATACCCTGAAATTTAGTTGTAATAATCAATGTCAATCAGGGGTAACCGACATGCACACCGCTGCGTATTCCGATTTCAAGAACAGCGTGCTTGATCAGGCGTCCGAGTTGCGCGCCCGCATCCGATCCGGAGCCCATACCGGCACCACAAGCGGCACGGCCAGCAGCCTGCTCCAGGGTAATGTCGTTATCCTGCCGTCCGAATGGGCCGGCGATTTTCTCCTATACTGTCAGAGTAACCCGGTTGCCTGCCCCCTGATCGGCATGTCTCAACCCGGTGACCCCAGCCTTCCAGATCTGGGACATGATCTGGATATCCGGACCGATGTACCTGAATACCAGGTATTTCGAAATGGCGAGCGAGCAGAGACAGCCACAGACCTCAAGAGCCTCTGGCAGGACGATCTGGTGACCTTTGTCCTGGGTTGTTCATTCTCGTTTGAAGATGCCCTGATAAGGGCCGGCCTCTCGGTGCGGAACGTGGATGAAGGACGGAACGTTTCGATGTTCCGCTCGAATATCGCTACCCGGCCCGCCGGCCCGTTCAGTGGCAACATGGTGGTCTCCATGCGCCCGTTCAGTGGTGCGGATGCAATCCGCGCGATACAGATTACGACCCGCCTGCCAAAGGCCCACGGCGCACCGGTTCACATCGGTGATCCGGCGCTCATTGGCATCCAGGACGTCAAACAACCTGATTTTGGAGATCCGGTAACGATCAGGTCGGGCGAGCTTCCGCTGTTCTGGGCCTGTGGGGTTACCCCGCAACTGGCTCTGGAGAATGCGCGCCTGCCGTTCGCCATAACCCATGTACCGGGAAAGATGCTGCTTACCGAGCGGCTGAATGAAGAACTGGCGGTACTCTGAAGCCGCCGTTCAATTGAAACCATAACAAAGCAGAAACACGGGAGATTCGCTATGTTCAAAAAACTCGCTGCAGCCACCCTGGTTACCGGAGCGCTGCTGACCTCATCCGTTCAGGCCGATCAATGGCACATGCCAACGCCCTACGGCGACGCCAACCTGCCAACCCAGATTGCCTACGGCTTTGCCGAGGACATCAAAAACGGCACCGATGGTGACATCAACATCACCGTTCACTCTGGTGCGTCCCTGGTGAAGCACCCGGAAATTCCCCGCGCCGTGAGAACCGGTCAGGTGCAGTTGGGCGAGATCTTCATCGGCATCATGGGTAACACTCATCCGGTATTCAAGCACGACAACATTCCGTTCCTGGCAACCAGCTTCGAAGATGCCAAAAGACTCTGGGAAGCCGCCAAGCCCCAGATCGAAAAGCAGCTGGACAAGGAAGGCATGACCCTGCTGTATACCGTGCCATGGCCCGCACAGAGCCTGTATACCAAAGCGCCGGTCAACACACTCGCAGATCTCGAAGGCCTGAAGATGCGGGCTTACAGCCCTTCCACTTCGCGCCTCGCTGATCTGATGAACACAACCCCGACAACGGTTCAGGTGCCCGAGATCCCGCAGGCGTTCAGCACCGGCATCATCGACGCCATGATCACCTCACCGTCGACGGGCGCCAACGGGCAGGCCTGGGATTACCTTTCCCACTACACCGATATCAAGGCCTGGATTCCCAAGAACGTTGTGGTCGTCAACAAGCGTGCCTTCCGTCGCCTGAGCGATGAACAGCGCCAGGTTATTCTGGATGCGGCTGCCGCTGCCGAGGCCAAAGGCTGGGAAGGCGTTCGCAAGACCGCCGCGGAAGACACTGCCACCTTGGCAGAAAACGGCATCACGGTTTCCGAGCCGTCTGACGAACTGATGGCCGAGCTCCAGAAGATCGGCGACATCATGGTGGAAGAGTGGAAGCAGGAAGCACCGGAAGAAGTCGGCGCTATCCTCTCCAACTACCGCTAAAAGTTCACTCAACGGAAGCCTCCCGAATACCGGGAGGCTGTTCCGGGAGGCATCCGTTATGAACTCTCTTCGAGAGAAATTTTATCTCGCATCCGGCTACGCTGCTGGTTTCTGCATCGCCCTGATCATGGTTGTTATTCTGGCGCAGATCGTCGGCCGCCTGTTCGGCTTTATCATTCCCTCAGCGGAAGACGTATCCGGTTGGGCTCTCGCCGCCTCCACGTTTTTCGGGCTGGCTTACACCTTTCATAACGGCGGACACATCCGGGTAACCCTGGTTATCCAGAAGTGGTCGGGGCGGCCCCGCTTTTATCAGGAACTGTTGGTACTGATTTTCGGGTTCGGACTCGCCTGCTACATGACATTCTACTGCTGGCACATGGTGTGGGAGTCCTACATCTTCGAAGAGGTATCACACGGCTATATCCCCGTTCCCATCTGGATACCCCAGGTTCCGGTGGCACTCGGGATGACGGCACTCAACATTGCCATCCTCGACGACCTGGTCGGGATGCTCCGCAAGCGCACACCGTCCTACCAGCAGCATGAAGACGAGCTCAATCTGGAGGAGGTGTAATGGATATTGCGTTTCTCTCCATTGTCCTCGCGGTGTCGATGATCCTGATGCTCGCCGTTGGCGTGTGGGTATCCCTCACTCTGGTTGGCATCGGCGTTCTGGGTCTGCTGCTCTCCGGCAACGATCAAATCGGCCTGCTGTTCGCAACATCAAGTTGGGGCGCCAGCACCAGCTGGTCTCTGACGGCTCTGCCCATGTTTATCTGGATGGGCGAGGTTCTGTTCCGGACGCGGCTTTCCGAAGATCTTTTCAAGGGTCTGGCCCCGTGGATGGGCGGATTGCCGGGCAAACTCCTGCACGTAAACATTCTCAGTTGCGGGATTTTCGCGGCGGTTTCCGGCTCGTCCGCTGCCACTGCCGCAACGATTGGGCGAATGACCCTGCCGGAACTGAAGGCCCAGGGATACAGTGACAAGATGGCGGTGGGCACCCTGGCCGGCTCAGGTACGCTCGGGCTGTTGATTCCGCCCTCCATCATTCTGATTGTATATGGCGTGGCCGCCGAAGTTTCCATTGGCCGCCTGTTTATCGCCGGCGCACTGCCCGGCCTGATGCTGGTCGCCATGTTTATGGGTTACACCATGATCTGGGCCAAGCTGAACAAGGATCAACTGCCGACCACCAAGAAAGAAAACCTGGCCTTCTCGGTCAAGATCCGGGCTCTGAAGATGTTGCTCCCGATTGTTGGCCTGATTATTTTCGTGCTGGGTTCTATCTATACCGGCTTCGCTACACCGACAGAAGCTGCTGCCCTGGGCGTTTTTGGGGCCCTTATCATTGCGGCAGCAACGGGCTCACTAAGCATTCAGAGTTTTCGTGACAGTCTGCTGGGGGCGGTAAAGAGCTCCTGCATGATCGGCCTGATTCTCGTCGGGGCCCACTTCCTGACCCTGGCCATGGGCTTCCTGGGCATTCCAAGGGAGCTGGCCGCCTGGATCGGCAGCATGTCCCTGTCACCGTTTGAACTGCTGATTGGCCTGACGGTGCTGTTCGTCCTTCTCGGCTGTTTCCTCGACGGTATTTCGGTCGTTGTGCTGACCGTGGCGGTTGTCATGCCAATGGTTCAGCAGGCTGGCATCGACTTGCTCTGGTTCGGCATCTTTATTGTACTGGTGGTAGAGATGGCACAGATCACGCCGCCGGTGGGCTTCAACCTGTTCGTCATCCAGGCCCTGACCGGCAAGGACATACTCTATGTGGCCCGGGCAGCTCTGCCGTTCTTCCTGCTGATCATGGCGGCGCTTTTCCTGATCGGCTGGTTCCCGGAGATTGTCACTTACCTGCCCCAGACCATGAGCCAGGGATGACGCGGGCAACAACGTTTTTCGGAGGTATACAATGAAACTCAACTGCGATATGGGCGAGAGCTTTGGCACCTGGACCAAAGGTATGGATGCCGAAGTCATGCCCTACATTGACATGGCCAGTATTGCCTGCGGGTTTCATGCATCCGACCCGCTGACCATGGACCACACGGTTAAGCTGGCGCTGGCCCAGAATGTGACCATTGGCGCTCACCCGGGCTACCCGGACCTGCTCGGTTTCGGCCGCCGCGACATGGACTGCCGGCCGGACGAGCTCAAGGCCATCCTGGTTTACCAGATGGCCGCGCTGAACGGGATCTGCCAGGTGCACGGCACCTCTATTTCCTACGTGAAGCCCCACGGGGCTCTCTACAACCGGATGATGGTGGACAACACCACGCTATCCGTTGTGATGTCTGCAGTGCGCTCCTACGCGCCGCAATGCCCACTGGTGGTTATGGCCACCCCCGAATGGCAACAGGTCAAGGACCGGGCGGATGAGTATGGTATCGAGGTCTGGTTCGAAGCCTTTTCCGATCGCGCCTACAGCGACGAAGGCAAACTGGTGAAACGGTCGGTACGCGGTGCCGTCCACGAAACCACCGAAGCCATTGAGGCGCAGGTCACCCAGATCATCCGGGACGGCACTGTCACCTCCATTTCGGGCAAACGCATCCCGATCAAAGCCGATACCATCTGCATTCACGGTGACAGCTACCATGCGGTCGATGCGGCGCGGCACATGCGCCAGGTTGTGGAAGCGCTATGAGGATCGAGTCGGTCAACGAAAACACCTGCATGGTGTATTTTGGCGACCAGATTGGTGCGGAGTCTGCGGGCCTGGTAAAACAGGCCACAGACCGACTGAGGCGCGACCTGTCCGACCTTATCGTCGACCTGGTGCCCTCTTACACATCGATCCTGGTGACCTGGGATCTGGAACAGGCTGACCGTTTTGCGATCGCCCGCAGGCTGCGCGCAGCGATGGAAGCCGACGACAATGGCACCGGCGAAGAAGACTCAGCCCGCATCGTCGAGCTTCCCGTCTATTATGATCCCGAAGTAGGTCTGGATCTGGAGGATGTCTGCGAGCACGCCGGGCTGTCCAGGGACGAGGTCGTTCGGATTCACACTGAACAGCTTTATCAGGTCTACGCCATCGGATTTGCACCTGGTTTCGCCTACCTGGGAAGCGTCGACGAGCGGATCGCCATTCCACGGAAATCCACGCCCAGACTGAAAGTGCCGACCGGCAGCGTCGGAATTGCTGGAACCCAAACGGCGATCTATCCAAGCTGCACCCCCGGGGGCTGGCAGATCATTGGCCGTACGCCGCAAAAAATGGTTGATTGGGACAGCGACTCCCTGGCGCTTGTACAGGTAGGCGATCAGGTGCGCTTCCGTGCCATCAGCAGGGACGAATTCCTTGACCTGGGAGGCAAACCCGATGAGCTTTGAAGTTATCGAGCCAGGCATGCTCGCCCTGATCCAGGATTCCGGCAGATATGGCTACCAGCATATGGGCGTAACCACCGGGGGGCCGATGGATGAGTTCGCATTCTTCTGGGCAAACCGCCTGCTGGACAATGACCTGAACGCCCCTCAGGTAGAAATCACCTTTGGCAGGTTCAGTCTGTTGGCTCAGGATGATGCCTGCATAGCCATCACCGGCGGTGACTTGGGGGCAAGGATCAATGACCGCGAAATTGCACCCTGGCGGACTCACCGTATCAGCCGCGGCGACCGATTGGATTTCACTGCGCCGGTGAGCGGCCTGCGAGCTTACCTGGCGGTCAGTGGCGGATTCCGGCCCGCCATGAAGCTCGGCAGTTGCGCCACCGTAAGCAGGGAAGGTCTGGGCGGTCTCGACGGCCAGGGCACAAAACTCGCGAAGGGCGATAAGCTCGCGTTCGAGAAAAATCCGGCTGTCGTTGAGGCGTTTCTTCCCGAGTCTGAAATCCCCGATTACCAGCAGCACCTGCGCCTGGGTTTGATTCCCGGTTATCAGTATCAAAGCTTCCCCGCCGTTCAGCGGGCAAAGTTTTTCTCATGCGATTATGAAATCAGCCAGAATATCGATCGCATGGGATATCGCCTGAAAGGTGATGCCATCTATTCGGATCTGGACGGGATTATCTCGGA
>JAWWAT010000097.1:0-9381 GCA_033721635.1 Marinobacter sp.
GCGGGACTTCAAACGCCAGTTTTCCCAGGCTTCGTAGCCGAGTACAACCAGTGGCACTACTTCCAGGGCGCTGAAGGTAGCACCCACTGCCATCACCGGTGTGGTGGTGCCGGAGAAGTACAAGTGGTGGAAGGTTCCCGGTACACCACCGAGCATGAACAGGCTGGCAGAGGCCAGGCTGGCGGATGTCGCCACGGTGCGGGAGACCAGGCCCATGCTGCAGAAGATGAATGCTAGGGCCGCGGTTGCGAACACTTCAAAGAAGCCTTCTACCCAAAGGTGGACAATCCACCAGCGCCAGAATTCCATGATAGAGATGTGAGTGCGTTCACCGTAGAAGAAGCCGGCTCCGTAGAACAGGCCGATAGCAACCACCGAGGCAGTCAGAAGAGCCAGCAGGTTCTTGTCGCCGGGTTGGCGCAGGGCAGGAACAATGCCGCGAAGCATCAGCACCAGCCAGAACACAATGCCGAGGAATTTGCCAATCTGCCAGAGGCGGCCAAGGTCTACATACTCGTAACCCTGATGGCCGAGCATGAAGCTGAGGTTAGCCGGCATGATCTGGTTGATGGCCAGGAAGTTGCCGATGAACGAACCGCCAACCACAAGCACCAGGGCCCAGAAGAGTACGTCGACACCCAGTTTCTGGAATTTCGGGTCCTTGCCGCCATTGATGATGGGGGCGAGGAACAGGCCGGCGGCGAGGAAGCCGGTGGCGATCCAGAACATGGCTGCCTGGATATGCCAGGTGCGCATCAGGGAGTAGGGAAACCACTCAGAAGTGTTGATGCCATAGAAGCTCTGGCCTTCCACCGTATAGTGTGCGGTAAAGCCGCCGAGCATCACCTGGAAGGTAAACAGGCCTACCACCAGCACCAGGTATTTGCCCAATGCTTGCTGGGAAGGAGTGAGTCCAACAGAACTCAATGGATCCTTGAGAGGGGCTTCGGGCTCCCCTTCTTCTTTACGCAGGAAGGCCCAGGCCCAGATCAGGCCGCCTACGCCGGCAATCAGCAGCACCACACTGATTAATGACCAGACAACATTTTCCGCGCTGGGCTTGTTGTCAATCAGTGGCTCGTGGGGCCAGTTATTGGTGTAAGTGACAGCGCTGTCGGGCCTTTCTGTGGCGGCGGCCCAGGCGGTCCAGAAGAAGAACTCGGTCATCCGCTCACGGCGCTCGGCGTTTGGCAGGGTGTTTTCCTTCATGGCGTAGTTCGAGCGGGTAGACTGCAGCTCCGGTGCATCGCTGAACAGCCGGCTGTAGTAGTCGGCGGTTTCGGCGATGGCCGCGGTTCTGCGTTCGGACAGGTGCAGGGTGCCGGTGGCGTCGTCGTAGGTATTGGTGCGGTACTCGGTCTTCAGGTCGTACTGCAGGGCATTTTGCTGCTGGCCGTCGAGGCTGTGCCAGTCCTGCCCATATTCCTCCTGGGCGGCAATTTCCAGCCAGGTTTCCAGTTCCCGGTGCAGCCAGTCTGCGGTCCAGTCCGGTGCCTGGTAGGCACCGTGGCCCCAGATGGACCCGAGTTGCATCCCGCCGACGGATTGCCAGGCGGTCTGGCCGTCGAGAATGCTTTCCTCGGTCATCAGGGTGTCGCCGTTGGCGGACACCACCTGGTCGGGAATTGGGGGCGCGGCGCGGTACACTTCCGCGCCGAAGTAGCCCAGTAACGTGAAGGTAACCCCCACGATGGCAATCAACAGAAACCATAGGCGTCGGTATTTGGCCATGGTCATCTCCTCTCTGGTTTAAAGATGTACTAATAATACATCTACAAAAATAAAAAGTAACTGCTTTACAGCATTTTCTGAGAGGTAACCACAGGGTGGTATTCTTCGTTAGTGGTGCCAGGGCTCAAATTCAGGGGCTTGCACTGGCTGTTGAAATTGTGATCAGGTGGGTCTATATTAAAGAAGTATTCAGAATAATTTAATGGAGGAAGGGGGATGGAAAAGCTGCTCGGGTTCTCAAATGGCGCTCTGCTCGCGTCGACCGTTGGTCTGCTGGCCACCATTCTGCTCGCCTATCCGTTTGCCAGTGCCCTGCCGATGGCCGGTCAGATCGTCGCCCACATCGGAACGCTGATATTTGCCACCGGTATCAAGATCTCTTACGTGGCGAGGCTGGTGTCATTGAAACAACTGGGGAGACCCGTCCATTAATTAAAGGTAGAATGGCGACATATATTGCCGCCGTTCTCGAGAGAAGATGCTGATGATTCCCTTGTCCGGAAGAACCGGTTTCAGACTCCTTGCGTATACAAGTATTGCATTGGCTGCAATCGGGGTGGTGTTGCCATTATTGCCGACCACACCGTTTGTTTTGCTTGCTGCCTGGGCGGCAAGCAAGGGTTCGCCGGCTTTTGCTGACTGGCTGGATAACCACCGGACATTTGGCCCGGCCATAGAAAACTGGCGCAGCAGGCGCGCCATTCCCCGCAAGGGAAAGTGGCTTGCCTGCATGATGCTGTGTGTAAGTTGGTCCGTACTGTTTATCGGCGGTGCGGCACCGGTGGTGCTGGTAGTGACAGGTCTGATGTTTATTGGCCTCGCCTGTTATCTCTTAACGCGTGCGTCGTGCTAACGAGGCATCTGAAGTATTGGAGTTGGTAAATGCATATCACCCGTTACACCGATTATTCCCTGCGTGTTCTGATCTATCTTGCGGTGCAGGGTGACGAGCTCGCAACGATTCAGGAAATCGCAGACAGCTACGATATTTCCAAGAATCACCTGATGAAAGTGGTTCATCAGCTCAACAAGAAGGGCTATATCGAGACGGTCAGGGGCAAGAAGGGTGGCATGCGGTTGCAGATGGCACCTGCAGACATCAATGTTGGTATTCTCGTGCGTGAGACCGAGCAGGACCTCAACATTGTTGAATGTTTCTCCTCGAAGAACGCCTGCCGGATTACCCCGGTTTGCGGGCTGAAGTCGATGCTTGGCGAGGCTCTGACGGCCTTCCTTGAGACTCTCGACAAGTACACCCTGGCAGATGTGATCCAGGATCAGCATCGTCCCCAGCTGCTCAGGCTGTTACAGATCGCGTAACGCTGTCCCGCAGTGGGAACAAAAACTTACGCTTTTAATGCATCTTTAATCAGTGTCGGCTTTCCCGCTTCGATAGAATGGTGATTACAGCCCCAATCACTACAATATCAAGCAAGAGGGCGGGTTTTGCAGCTGTCCATGTTTATGATGCTGCTCCTGTGCCTGGTTCATGGGACGGTACTTGCCAGCACCGGGATAAAAGACTCCCATCCGGCGATTCTGGATGAGAGCACCGAGCGTCTGAATATTTCCCGCAACCTGTCTTTCTATGAGGATGCCCCGGGCGTTTACGATATTGAAACGATCGTGACGGACTGGCCCGACCTTGCTTCTGTCGAAAAGCCGGACAAAGCCTACAACTTTGGCTTCACTGACTCCACCTACTGGTTTCACACCCGAATTGAGAATCGCAATAACCCTGAGGACCGCTGGGTAATCGAGGGGTTGTATCCGATTATTGACCGGATGGATGTCTTTTTCCTCCGGGAAGATGGCCGCATTGAGCATCAGCAGGCCGGTGATTCGGTTCCCTTCGCCAGCCGTGGTCGAACTCACCACAACATCAATTTTTCGTTTGAGCTCGGGAAGGGTGAGGCCACAGATGTGTTCTTCCGCGTTCGCACCTCCGGCGCGGTCCAGATGCAGTTGCTGTTGTGGGAGAACGAAGCCTTCAGCGAAGCAGACCACCAGGAACGGTTTGTCCTGGGCGTCTATTACGGCCTCCTGTTCTGCATGGCGGCATTCAACTTGCTGATTTTCCTGTCCATACGTGACAAGAACTATCTCTGGTACGTATCCTACATCGTCTTCTACGGCTTACTTCAGTTTACGTTGAACGGGCTTGCGTTCGAGCACCTGTGGCCTGAAAGCACCTGGTGGAATAACCGGGCCGTATCGTTCCTGATCGCCATGGGGATGTTCAGTATCCTTGGCTTTTCCAAGTCGTTCCTTGCCCTCAGGGTAAACGCCCCGCGGTTGGAGCGAATATTCGTCGGTTTCATGGTGTTCTTCCCGGCAATGGCCCTGGCCTCTTTGTTCTGGCCTGATTATGCCCCGGTCATTCGGTTGACCACGTTCATGGCGTCGGTGTCTGTACTCTTTATCCTCGCCGGTGGTGGCATTTGCCTGTACCGGAAGTTCAAACCCGCCCGCTATTTCATGATTGCCTGGTCAGCACTGCTGACGGGGATGATTCTGTATACCCTGAAAACCTTCGGCGTGGCGCCCGCCAACTTTATTACTGACTATGCCATCCAGATCGGTTCTGCCTTTGAGGTGATTCTTCTGTCCCTGGCGCTGGCTGACCGCATGAGACTGCTGATGCTGGAAAACCAGCAGATCCAGGAAGAAATGACCCATCGGCTGGAGCAACACGTAGCGGAACGGACATCAGAGCTGGAAGTGGCCAACCGGCAACTGGAGGCGCTCAGTTCAACCGACGGATTAACCGGGGTTTTCAATCGACGGTATTTCGATGAGCGGTTGGCTGAAGAGGCCGTACGCTGCAGCCGCAGTGGCCCGCTGTCGCTGCTGATGATTGATGTGGATCTTTTCAAGGCACTCAATGACACTCTGGGTCACCAGGCTGGCGATGCCTGCCTGAAAGCGCTTGCCAGTGCCATATCGGAAATGGTCAACCGCGGGGCGGATGTTGTGGCCCGATATGGCGGGGAGGAGTTTGTGGTTATTCTGCCCGACACCGACCCCGCCGGGGCACGGCGGATAGCAGGCCAAATCCGTCGAAAGATCTGCGATAACCTCGGCTTTACATGGAATCTCCAGTGCGTTCCGGTAACCGTCAGTATTGGCGCTGCAACAGCACCGGCGGGGGCGCGGGTTGAACCCGATGCGCTGATTGGTGCTGCGGATGCCGCCCTGTATGAAGCCAAACAGGGCGGGCGCAATGCGGTCAGGTACCGGGATTGCTCCACCAGCGAGGCTGGCCTGCAATCCACGACCTGTCAGGACTGAGTGGCGGTACTACTGAATTCCGGCAACATCCGGTTTCGCAGCCGGTCTGGCAGTGAATACCCCAGAATACGCTTCAGCACCGTTGAGTACTGCCTGGCGAAGGTGCCGGTGTTGTAGGGAATGCCGTGCTTCTTGCACACTGCCTGCACCTGTTCCGATATCTCGGGGTAACGATGTGCCGGCAGGTCCGGGAAGATATGGTGTTCAACCTGATAGCTCAGGTGACCACTCATCACGTGCATCCACTTGCCGCCGGTAAAGTTGCTCGAGCCGGTCAGCTGGCGAAGGTACCAGTGGCCCTTGCTCTCACCTACGCACTCCTCCTCGCTAAAGGTTTCCGCGTCCTGGGTAAAATGGCCACAGAAAATGACGGTGGATGACCACAGGTTGCGGATCAGGTTGGCACCAACGTTGCCGGCCAGCACCACCGGTGCCACCGGGAAGGTGATCAGGGGGAAGAATACATAATCCTTGAAGGCCTGGCGTCCACCCTTGCGGAAGAAATCCTTGAGGAACGGGATCTTCTCACGCACGGAAATTTCACGACGACGGATCCGCTCGGACTCCAGCTCATGCAGTCCCACACCCCACTGGAAAAACACGCTCAGCAGCACGTAGTTAATGAACTGCAGACTGTGGGCCGGCTTCCATTTATCGTCGTCGCTCAGCCTCAGCAGGGCGTAGCCGTAATCCCGATCCTTGCCGATGATATTGGTGTAGGTGTGGTGTTCATAGTTGTGGGTCCGGCGCCAGGAGTCGCCAGTGCACACCGTGTCCCACTCGTAGGTCTGGGAGTGGAGTGACGGGTCGTTCATCCAGTCGTACTGGCCGTGCATCACGTTGTGACCGATTTCCATGTTCTCGATGATCTTGGAAATGCCAAGCGCCGTGGTGGCCGCAATGAAGACCGGCGGGATAAACCCGAACGGCATAAGTACACGCCCGCCGATCTCCAAGGAACGGTGCAGCCGTACAATTCTGCGGATATAACGGGCGTCCCGCTCGCCAAGGTCGGCAATCACCTGGTCACGAATGGTGTCCAGATCCTGCTCCAGTTCTTTCAGTTGTGTTTCGTTCATTCTCTTCATGGTGTACTCCTTGCAGTACCGTCAGGCCGGTACTGCGAATAATGGATTCAGGCGTTGTGGCGGGGCCGGTCAGATATCAATGGACACCGGCCCGCTGGGAACAGACACACAAAGCTGAATGGTTTCTTCTCCTGGCCCGGAAGCCTTGCCGGTCAGGCGATTGATGACGGTGCCGCTGGTCTTGCGGCAACTGCACTGGTGGCAGATGCCCATGCGGCAGCCGTAGCGGGGAGACAGCTTCGCCGCCTCGGCTATTTCCAGTAGCACCGCATCACCCTCGGAAGATACGTCCAGGTTGCTGCGCTCGAAATGGACCGCGCCGCCCAGAGAGTCAGTATCCAGGTTGGCCGCCGGTACCGAGAAGAAGGTGCTGTGAATCCGTTCTTCACCGATGCCCCGGCGATACAGCAAGTCATTGGCAAGGTCCATCAGGCCTTTCGGCCCGCAGAGATAGCAGCGTCTTGCCCCTAGCCCGGGGACCCCATCCAGATGCTGGTTGCTGAGGAACTGCGGGGTTTCTGTCTCGTTGGTGGCAACCACCTTCAGGGTAAACGCCGGCCAGCGCCCTGCGAGTGCATGCAGCTTTTCAGCTGCAATCACGTCGGCCTGGGTGCGAACGAAATACAGCAGGGTAACCGGCGCCCGGTAATCCGATGCCGCCATGGTTTCCAGTTGGCTCAGTACTGGCGTAATGCCACTGCCACCGGCAATGTACAGGGCCGGTTCCTGGGGTGCCGGCACGCGGAAATCACCGAAAGCCTCACCCAGACCGATGACTGCCTCTGGCTCCAGATGGTCGTGCATCCAGTTCGTCACCAGGCCACCTGGAAGTCGCTTGATGGTCAGGGTCACCGTGCCTTCATGGCGCCATTGAATCGGCGAGCTGGACAGGCTGAAGGTTCTGTTGCGGCGGATGCCGTCAATATCAATGCTGATATTGACGTGCTGGCCGGCCTGGAACCCTTGCCAGCGCTTTGCGGGCGCCAGAACGAAAGTCTTGGTGTCTGCGGTTTCATTGTGGATCGCAGTCACCCTGGCGGGAGTGTACTGCTGTACCCACATGGGATTGATTCGCTCCAGCAGGGGGTCGAAAAAGGCAGCCGGGTCTTCCCGGTTAAAAAGCTGCCTGCCCAGCCAGTGCAAGGTGGGTGAATTCTCCAGTACGGATATCATGTCTGCTCTCCTTTGTACTGATGTGTACAAGTGTTCACTGATGTGTACGACTGTACACTTAGGAGGAAGAGCGGGCAATCAGAGATTTCATCCTGGCCCAAGATGACAGGTTCAGGTTATTTTTTCCGAATGGATGTGTACACTTGTTGTCTTGTGATCAACGTGTGAGCTTTAGTGGGGCCATGGCAGAGAGAAAACGACCCAAACCGGGGGAAACCCGCGAGAAGCTGATGAACGCGGCGCTGACCCTGGTTGGGAAAGGCCGGCACTTTGCCAGTCTGGGCATACGGGAGGTTACCCGGCAGGCGGGGGTGGTTCCTACTTCGTTCTACCGGCACTTCCGTAATATGGACGATCTGGGCCTGCAACTGGTGGACGAGCTGGGGCTGGTGCTGCGTCGCATAATGCGGGAGGCCCGGGCCAACGTATTGCAGGCTGACAAGCTGATCGATGAGTCCGTGGGCATTTTCATTTCCCATGCGCGCAACAACCGCAGCTTTTTCATGTTCATGGCCCAGGGACTGGCGGGGGAGAGCCGGGCGGTTCAGGAAGGCATTCGCAGTGAGATGCGCTATTTTGCCAGCGAGCTGGCAAATGATCTGCGGCGCCTGAAGCTGGCCGATCATCTCAGCGATGCCGACCTGGACATGACCTGCGACCTGGTGGTGCGTAGTGTGGCGTTCAGCCTCACCGATATTCTGGTGATCTCACCCGACGACGAATACCAGGAGGAGCAGGTCAGAAAGCGCACGGCCCGTTTTCTGCAGCTGATTTTTGTGGGGGCGGCTCACTGGAACAGTCGCCCCGAATAACCCGGCAACCGGCCGGTTGGCCGATTGCTGATCATCAGGCTTTTGGGGCGGCTTTCTTGCGCGCTGGCCGGCGGACCCGGGTGGCGGGCTTTTCTTTGCTGGCAGTGCCGTCTTTCGTCTGTGGGGGCAGTACAAGGCTCTCCAGTTCATCAAGGGCCTCACCGGTATAGACGGCAAGTTTCTGCATGCTTGGGAGGGTGTCCCGGCACCCGGTAAAACCGAAATTCAGCGATCCGGCATAGCTCAGGCAGGTGACGTTAAGGGCGCCGCCATGGGCTATCAGCGATACCGGGTACATGGCTTCCAGTCGCGCCCCCTCATAGTAGAGAGTCTCTTCGGGCCCCGGCACGTTGGAGATGGTGACGTTAAAGACGGGCCGCATACGCCCGCCCATGCCCGACATGAGTTGCAGGATGTAGGGTGACATCAGCAGCATGGTGTATTGCGTCAACGCCTTGCGGGGCAGTTTCTGCAGATGTTGCTTGGCCCGTCGGGTGGACTGCTTGATGTTCTGTAACCGTGTAAGAGGGTCGGCTTCATCCGTGGCCAGCGACGCAATCATGAAGCTGATCTGGGTGCCGGTGCCCTGGTCATCCGACGGCCGGATATTAACCGGAATACCTGCCGTCAGCGGCGTGTCCGGCAAGCCATCCTGTTCCAGAAGAAAACGCCGTAGTGCGGTACCACAAAGGTAAAGCACGATATCGTTCAGGGAGGCGTTGGTGGCGCGCGACACCTGTTTGATGCGTTCCAGTTGGTAGTGCTGGGTGGCGAAACGCCGTTGGCCGGTTACCCGGTGATTCAGGGCCGATAACGGGCCGGCGAACGGGGCAGTGAGGCGATCTTCAGGGTGTCGCGCCGAGTGGATCAGGCGGTTCATTGCGTCCCAGAGGCGTGGCGCCATATCCGCCTGCAACTTCAGGGCGTCCAACGCCTGGGAAAATGCAGCGGGCACACTGGCCTCGGTGTCGGTCTTGCTGCCGCGGGTGCGCTCAGGGCGCACTGACCAGGGCGGCAGCATATTGATTTCGCCCGGGTCCTTGCTCAGTACACGCTGCATCAGCCGAACACCACTGATGCCGTCGATCATCGAGTGGTGCATTTTGGTGTAAAGTGCAAAGCGATTGTTCTCCAGGCCTTCAATGATGTGGCATTCCCACAGCGGGCGGGCAAAGTCCAGCGGGTTGGAGTGCAGGCGGGAGACCAGAATGCCCAGTTCGCGTTCACTGCCTGGGCGGGGCAGGGCTGAGTGGCGGACGTGATAGTCCAGGTCCAGTTTTTTATCC
>JAWWAT010000098.1:0-9362 GCA_033721635.1 Marinobacter sp.
GTTTCCCGGAGGTAATCCACCAGGCTCTTCATCTGGGCAAAACCAGTGCCGGCAGCCACCAGCAGGAGTGGCTTGGTCGGTACTGACGCCAGACAGGCCTTGCCATGGGGCAGCTCAACGGTCACTTCGCCACCGGAGGTCAGGGCATCAATCACCTTCTGCGCAGACACCCACTCGGGGGTCGCCTGTATATGCAATTCGATGTTCTGGTCCGAAGGGCTGCTGGCGATGGAGAAATAACAGGGATCGGCGTCCGGCAGATTGACCGACAGATATTGCCCGGCATGAAACGACAGTTCCCGACGCCGTGGGAGCTGCAGCTCAACGCGATAGACATCATGACTGATGGAACGTACGTCCACGACCTTTGCCTGAAACTTGCCAGGCTGATTGTTTCCAGCTGCCATAACGGCGGATATCTCCAGTTCAAGGTCCGTGAGCGCGATGCTTCGACACATCATCAAACGCTCGCCGACCTCTATAGTCTGTTGGTTTCGGGTATTAAGCACCGCGCCCTTCAGTAATCGGGCCTCGCAGATTTCACATACCCCATTGCGGCAGGCCGCGGGCACGGCAATGCCCGCCTGCGCGGCAGCGTCGAGCAAATCTGCCCCAGACGCTGCGGTGAAGGCGATACCGGAGGGCAAAAGCCGAACCGCCCTGGGTTCACTGCCCATATCAGTCGGGGCGGGGTGCCGGACTTTCAATACCCAGGCTATCCCACATCTCATCGACGCGCTTTTTGACGTCGTCTGTCATGGAGATGGGCTCGCCCCACTCCCGGGTGGTCTCGCCGGGCCACTTGTTGGTGGCATCCATCCCCATCTTGGAACCCAGGCCGGAGACCGGCGAGGCAAAATCCAAGTAGTCAATGGGCGTATTCTCCACCAGAGTGGTATCCCGGGTGGGGTCCATCCGGGTCGTAATCGCCCAGATCACGTCTTCCCAGTTGCGGGCATTTACATCGTCATCCGTGACAATCACAAACTTGGTGTACATGAACTGCCGTAGGAACGACCATACCCCCATCATCACCCGTTTGGCATGGCCGGGGTACTGTTTCTTCATGGTCACCACTGCAAGCCGATAAGAACAGCCTTCCGGCGGCAGATAGAAATCCACGATCTCCGGAAACTGCTTCTGCAGAATCGGAATAAAGACCTCGTTCAGGGCCACCCCGAGAATCGCCGGCTCATCAGGCGGGCGACCGGTATAGGTGCTGTGATAGATCGGATCCCGGCGATGAGTGACCCGTTCTACGGTAAATACCGGGAAGTGGTCTACTTCGTTGTAATAACCGGTGTGATCACCGAAGGGTCCTTCCGGCGCCATGTCGTCCGGATAGATGAAACCTTCCAGCACGATTTCGGCGCTCGCCGGCACCTGCAGATCGCTCAACCCCGCTTTTACCAGCTCCGTCCGGCTGCCACGAAGCAGCCCGGCAAAGGCGTATTCCGACAGCGTATCCGGCACCGGCGTAACCGCCCCCAGAATGGTCGCCGGATCGGCACCGAGGGCAACAGCCACGGGATAGGGTTGGCCGGGATTACTCTTCTGGAACTCCTGGAAATCCAGGGCACCACCGCGATGACTCAGCCAGCGCATGATCAGACGGTTGCGGCCGATGACCTGCTGCCGGTAGATGCCCAGGTTCTGGCGTTCTTTATGGGGCCCACGGGTAATCACCAGTGGCCAGGTCACCAGCGGGCCGGCATCGCCGGGCCAGCAATGCTGCACCGGAATCTGGTACAGGTCCACCTGATCTTTCTCGATCACCACGTCCTGACAGGGCGCAGACCGCAGAACCTTCGGACTCATGCGCATCACCTGCCGGAACAACGGCAGTTTCTCGATGGCATCCCGGAACCCTTTGGGGGGATCCGGTTCCTTCAGAAACGCAAGCAGCTTGCCGATATCCCGAAGCGCCGTGACGTTGTCCTGTCCCATACCCAGCGCCACCCGTTTCGGTGTTCCGAAAAGGTTGGCCAGCACCGGCATGTCATAGCCCTTGGGATTTTCAAACAACAACGCAGGACCACCTGCCCGCAGGGTGCGGTCGCAGATTTCGGTCATTTCCAGATGGGGATCGACTTCAACGCTGATCCGTTTCAGCTCGCCCAGCTTCTCCAGCTGGTCAATGAAGTCTCGCAGGTCGTTGTATTTCATCGGTTACTCCGTTCAGATATGCCAGTACTACGGAGATCGGTGGTCGCTGGACTGCTTTTTTCGGAGTTAGAACAAGGTAGGGACCTGCTTTCCCAGACACGCCGTGAACCCATCCCTGGGGGCTTGGTCTTGCCATCCATGGCAAGACACAGTCTGTGAAAGCAGGTCCCCACCTCGTTCTTCAGATCACCAGTTGTTCGCAAGCCGCTCTGACTGGGGAGACATCAACGACGCTTCATAGACTGGAAGAACTCGTCGTTGGTCTTGGTGTCCTTGAGCTTATCCAGCAGGAACTCGATGGCGGCGGTGTCGTCGTCCATGGAGTGCAGGAGCTTGCGCAGGATCCAGACCCGCTGGATATCAGCTTCGCTCATCAGCAGATCCTCACGGCGCGTGCCGGAGCTGCGGATGTTGATGGCCGGATAGGTCCGCTTCTCGGCAATCTTGCGATCCAGGTGGATCTCCATGTTGCCGGTGCCCTTGAACTCTTCGTAGATCACCTCGTCCATCTTGGAGCCGGTGTTGACCAGCGCCGTGGCAAGGATGGTCAGGCTTCCGCCTTCTTCCACGTTACGGGCGGCACCGAAGAAGCGCTTGGGTTTTTCCAGGGCGTGGGCGTCAACACCACCGGTCAGAACCTTGCCGGAGGACGGAATCACCGTGTTGTAGGCGCGGGCCAGACGGGTGATGGAGTCCAGCAGGATGACCACGTCTTTCTTGTGTTCGACCAGGCGCTTGGCTTTCTCAATCACCATCTCGGCCACCTGCACGTGACGGGCCGGCGGCTCGTCGAAGGTGGAGGCGATGACTTCGCCGCGCACGGTGCGCTGCATCTCGGTCACTTCCTCGGGCCGCTCGTCAATCAGCAGCACCATCACATGGCACTCGGGATTATTGCGGGTGATGGACTGGGCGATGCTCTGCATAAGCAGTGTCTTACCGGCCTTGGGCGGAGACACGATCAGACCACGCTGACCCTTGCCGATAGGCGCCACCAGGTCCAGGACCCGGGAGGAGAGATCCTCGGTGCTGCCGTTACCGGCCTCGAGCATCAGGCGCTCGTCCGGGAACAGGGGCGTGAGGTTCTCAAAGAGAATCTTGCTTCGGGCGTTATCCGGCTTGTCGAAATTGATCTCGCTGACTTTCAACAAGGCAAAGTAGCGCTCGCCGTCTTTGGGCGGGCGGATCTTGCCGGCAACGGTGTCACCCGTACGCAGGTTAAACCGACGGATCTGGCTGGGAGAAACGTAAATGTCGTCCGGTCCTGCCAGGTAGGATGCATCGGCGGAACGGAGGAAGCCGAAGCCGTCCTGCAGAATTTCCAGTACGCCGTCGCCGTAGATGTCTTCGCCGCTTTTTGCGTGCTTCTTCAGAATCGTGAAGATCACATCCTGTTTGCGCGAACGAGCCAGGTTATCGAGGCCCATCTCTTGCGCAATATCGAGCAATTCGGGCACGGATTTCTGCTTGAGTTCAGTAAGATTCATAGTTTGTTGGATTTTCAGGAATGGAAGTAAACGAGTATTGGAATGACAGGGGTGCCCCTGAACGTATTGATCGTAAAAAACGCTGAACTTGGTGCTGGCCAGTTGGAGCAACCGGTGTAGATGGAGTCCGGAATTAAGGTACTGAAGCCAGAGAGTGGGAACAACCGTTCGCCGGGCAAGAGCGATCATCGGCCACCTGACTGGCGAATGTCAAGTGCACTGCACAAATTAACAGCAATTTCACGCCAAACCGGCCACAACCGGCCTGTGGCGCCTCCCCCTGATGGGTTACTCCCTTCCATTGGAAGCCCGTGATGGCGATACTGACGTATAACCACTTTTCAAGAATTCTGGAGCCCTCCATGAGCAGTGTACCCAGCACCGAAATGAAACCTCTGAATGTTGCCCTGCTGACCGTGTCAGACACCCGGGGGCCTGAACAGGACACCTCCGGGCAATTCCTGGAGGACAGCGTGGTTGAGACTGGTCACAACCTGGTGGCCCGCCGGATCCTGCCTGATGACGTCTATCTGGTTCGGGCATTGATATCGAACTGGATTGCCGATTCCGAGGTGCATGTCGTGATCATTACCGGTGGCACCGGCCTGCTTGAACGGGACAGCACGCCGGAGGCAGTCAGGCCGCTGCTGGACAAGACCGTCGAAGGCTTTGGCGAGGAATTCCGTCGTCTTTCCGCCGCCGAGATCGGATCCTCGACCGTGCAGTCGCGGGCGATGGCGGGGATGGCCAACCATACGGTGATTTTCTGTCTGCCTGGCTCAACCGGTGCCTGCCGCACCGGCTGGGAAGGCATTCTCCTCAGTCAGCTGGACAGCCGTCACACACCATGCAACTTCTCGGGGCTCGTGTTGCGTAAACCCGAGAAGCCCATGCAGCGACTCAACGAAGTGATTGGACAGCGCGCCAAGCGCTGAGGCAAGAAGACATCCTGATCGGAGTTCAGATTTGATGGCCAACCCCAACCTCACGCCACTGGAAGATGCACTGGACCACTTGTTGTCGGACGCGTCGGTGGTTACACAGATTGAAACCGTTGCCCTGGCCGACTCCCTGGGCCGGGTACTTGCCGAAAACCATTATGTACCGGCCGACGTGCCACCGGCAGATAACAGTGCGGTGGACGGATACGCCCTGCGCAAACAGGATCTGCACCGAGACCGGCCCATACCGGTCTCGGCGAGGATTCCGGCCGGTGAAGCGCCAAAGCCCCTGGAGCCCGGCACTGCCGCACGCATATTTACCGGCTCGGAGATTCCCGAGGGTGCAGACTCGGTGGTCATGCAGGAGCGAGTTGAGGTGACGGATGGGGGTATTCTGGTCCAGGCTAAGGTCGACGAAGGTCAGAATATCAGGCGCCGGGGCCAGGATCTCACCCGGGGCGACCTTGCACTGGCAAAGGGTACAACGGTGCGCCCTAACGAGATGGGACTGTTGGCGTCCATGGGCGCTGCCCGGGTTGCCGTTCTGGCGAGGTTAAAAGTGGCCATTCTCTCCACGGGAGATGAGCTGGTAGACCCCGGCATGCCCCTCGGACCGGGACAGATCTACAACAGCAACCGTTTCACCCTGATGGGACTGCTCATCGAGGCCGGCTGCGAGGTGGTGCTGTGCGAGACTCTGAGAGACAAGCGCGAAGCGACGCGGGAAACGCTGTTGCGTGCCGCGGAGTCTGCCGATCTGATTATCACCAGCGGTGGCGTTTCCGTGGGTGAGGAGGATCATGTGCGCGCGGTGCTGGAGGAGTCCGGCGGTCTGTCGCTCTGGAAAATGGCTATCAAACCCGGCAAGCCCGTGGCTTTTGGCGCTATCGGCGGTACGCCGGTGCTGGGACTGCCCGGCAATCCCGGGTCCGTGCTGGTCACGTTCCTGATGGTGGGCATGCCCTACATACGGAAACGCCAGGGCCGCAACCCCAAACCTCTCTCGGGCGAGCGGATACCGGCGGACTTTGCCATTTCCTCTGCATCGGTGCGCCGGGAGTTTGTCAGGGCCCGGAAGGAAACCCGGGGTTCGGAACCTGTGGTTGCCGCCTTCCCTAATCAGAGCTCTGGCATACTGAGCTCTACTTGCTGGGCGGACGGCTTGGCCGTGGTGCCCGAAAACACCACCGTAAGCCCCGGCGACCTGCTAACCTACTATTCGTTTGCGGAACTGTTGAGCTGACCATGAGTGATAACACGATTACGGTGCGTTTCTTTGCCCGCCTGCGCGAGGAACTGAAAACCGATCAGTTGACTATCGATGCCAGACCCGGCCTGACCGCCGGCGATGTACTCGCGGAGCTGGCAAATCAGGGCGGCCCCTGGAGTCAGCTGCAGGGCGACCAACCCGTGATGATCGCGATCAACCAGGCCATGGCGAAACCGGGCTTCGAGGTAAAAGCCGGCGATGAGCTGGCCTTCTTCCCGCCGGTAACCGGAGGTTGAAATGATTTCGGTCCAGTCTGAAGATTTTGATGTGGCCGCTGAATACGCGGCGCTCCGTGACAGTGGCGCCGGCACCGGCGCCATTGCAACGTTTACCGGCCTGGTGCGGGACAGCGGTGACTTGCAGGGCGTTACCGGGCTTTACCTGGAACACTACCCCGGAATGACAGAGCAAGTGATCCAGGGGCTCATTGATGATGCCTCGAAGCGCTGGGATGTGCGCGAGGCCCGGGTAATTCACCGGGTCGGTCGGCTGGCGTTGTGCGACCAGATCGTCTTCGTCGGGATATGCAGCGCTCACCGGGGGGACGCGTTTGCGGCCTGCGAATTTATCATGGACGCCCTGAAGACGTCGGCGCCGTTCTGGAAGAAGGAAATTACCTCGGACGGAGAACACTGGGTGGAGCAAAAAGAGTCGGATCTGGCACGTTCCGAAGGTTGGGAGTAACAGCAATAAAAAACCGCCCGCGAGCGCTTACTCAGGGGCGGTTTCTGGTGGCCCGATATCAATCAGAGATTGCTGTCCAGGAAGGCCGCCAGCTGGGATTTAGAGAGTGCGCCGACTTTCGTGGCGTCCACATTGCCGTTCTTGAACAGCATCAGGGTAGGAATACCACGGATGTTGAACTTCGGCGGGGTCTGCTCGTTTTCGTCAATGTTGAGCTTGCAGACTTTCAGCTTGCCGTCGTATTCGTCGGCAATCTCTTCAAGCACCGGCGCGATCATCTTGCACGGACCGCACCATTCAGCCCAGTAGTCCACCAATACGGGGACATCGGACTGCAGTACATCCTGCTCAAAAGAAGCGTCGGTTACATTTACGATATTTCCGCTCATTACCTTTTCCTGATTCATGCACTACTGCGGCACAACGGCGTCCCCCTTGGGAATTACCAAACCGGGCACAGGTGCTGTTGACTGTCGCTGAAGGCTGCCCGGAACATGCAGACAACCTTTCACCCAAATCACTGTACGACATACTTTACGCGATTGATCAGCCGGATGTGAAGCGGTAGATCCACTACCATGGATCGATCCGCGCGTGACCCCGGTCAACCACCGGGTTTTCCGGTTACTGACAGGCCTGAGGGATTTCGCTTATAGTACCGGCACGTTCATATCAAAAGGATTCCGACCACGTGACGGCCGCATCCACCGCCGAAAACGCTGCTGCCTCACCCGAGGTTCTCGCAGCCATCGACATGGGCTCGAACAGCTTCCACATGGTGGTTGCCCGACTCGTGCATGGGGAAATCCGGACCCTCGAGAAGATGGGAGAGAAGGTTCAGCTCGGGGCCGGGCTGGACCAGTACAACCGACTGACTGAAGAGGCCCAGGAACGGGCCCTGGCCTGCCTGGGGCGATTCGCACAGCGGCTCAAGGGCATGCCCCCTGAAGCGGTGCAGATTGTTGGCACCAACGCGCTGCGCGTGGCCCGCAATGCCAATCAGTTCATGACCCGGGCGGAAGAGGTGTTGGGCTACCCGGTGGAAATCATTGCCGGTCGGGAGGAAGCCCGTCTCATTTACCTGGGTGTATCCCACACCCTGTCTGACGACATCGGACGCCGGCTGGTGATTGACATTGGCGGCGGCAGCACCGAGTTCATCATCGGCCAGCGGTTTGAACCCCAGGAGCTTGAAAGCCTGCACATGGGCTGCGTCTCCTTTCGGAACCGGTACTTCCCCGACGGCAAGATCACCAGGCGGCAGATGGACAAGGCAGTGACCCATGCCGAGCAGGAGCTTCTCAATATCCGCCAGCACTTCCGTTCTGTGGGCTGGCAGAGCACCGTAGGCTCATCCGGCTCAATCAAGGCCATCGCCAACGTACTGTCTAGCCTGAAGATCACCGATGGCACCATCACGCTTGCAGCCATGCAGGAGCTACGCAAGCGTCTGGTGGATATGGGCAAAACAGAGAAATTGTCGGATCTGGGAGTACGCTCGGATCGCCAGAGCATCTTCCCGGCAGGCTTTGCAATTCTGATGGGCGCCTTCCAGTCCCTGGGCATTCGGGAGATGTCGTTCGCCGATGGCGCTCTGCGGGAAGGCCTGCTCTACGACATTGTCGGGCGCATCCAGCACGAGGATGTGCGGGAGAGAACCATTTCCGCCCTTCAGGAACGTTACCACGTTGACCAGGAGCACGGTGCGGCCGTTGAGGAAACCGCCGTGGCCGCCTGGCAACAGGTGGCCGATGCCTGGGGCCTGAACACAGCGGCTGACGAAGAGGTCCTGCGCTGGGCCTGCCGGCTGCACGAGATCGGACTGACCATCTCCCACAGCCAGTACCACAAACACGGCGGCTACCTGTTGCGTTATTCGGACCTGCCCGGCTTCAGCCAACAGTTTCAGCAGGACCTTGCCACACTGGTGCGCGGCCACCGACGCAAGTTCTCGTCCGCGATCTTCGAGGGGCTGAATCCCGAAGACATCGCGAGACTGCGATACCTCTGCGTGTTGGTGCGCCTGGCGGTTCTGATTCAGCACCCGCGCAACATGGAACCGCCCCCGGCCTTCACTCTCACTGCCCACAAGGACAAGCTGGTGCTGGAGTTTCCAGAGGGCTGGCTGGACGACAGGCCACTGACCCTTGCTGACCTTGAGAACGAGCGGGACTACCTCGCCAAGCAGGATTTTGTTCTGGAGCTGAACGGCGGCTGACGGCGATCAGCCGGCCAGCTCGGCCTCCAGGGATTCCACCTCTTCGCTGATTTCAAGCCAATGCGCTTCGACCTCTTCCAGGCGGGCGGTTGCTTTGGCCTGCTCGGCCAACAGTTCTTTCAGACGTGCTTTGCCACTGTCGTCATAAAGACCGGGATCGGATAGCTGCTCCTCCAGACTCGAGAGTCTCTGCTGAAGCTGCTCCATTTCCTTTTCCAGGGCGCTCTGTTTCTTGCGATAGGGGCTGAGCTTCTGGCGAAGGGCCGCCTCGGCCTGCTTACGGGCCTTACGATCCTCGGCGCTCTCTCCTACTACTCCCACCGCCTGGGCGGCCTGCTGCCCTGAGGGCGTTCGTTTGGGAGCCTCAGTCTCGTCTTTCCGGCGGTCTGCCAGCCAGCGCTCGTAGTCCTCCAGATCGCCCTGGTATTCCGTCACCCGGCCATCATTGACCAGCCAGAACTCGTCCACCGTGTTTCTCAGCAGGTGCCGGTCGTGGGACACCACCACGATGGCGCCTTCGAAATTCTGCAGCGCCATGGTCAGGGCCTGGCGCATTTCCAGGTCCAGATGGTTCGTGGGCTCGTCCAGCAGAAGCA
>JAWWAT010000099.1:0-9359 GCA_033721635.1 Marinobacter sp.
CGGGCCATCATGCGCTGGGTTTTGGCCCAACTGTATTCTCCGGTTGTTTCCGGATGCCTGGCCCAATCCTGAAAGTATTTGTTAAGGGCGGCAGCCACTTCACGGTTCACGGTGCCGTCAGAGTTCTTCGGCTGAAACTCAACGCCGATCCCCTTCGCGCCAACCACGTTATTGACCAGACAAGTCAAAACGCCCCGAGCCAGATCGTGGTTCTGCTCAAGATGGCGAGCCTGACCACGCAGGGTTTCGGCTGCGCCATCAGTCAGATTATTGCCCGAGCGGTTGTCCTTTGGGTTTCTGCGGGTGCGCGTTGGCCGTGCCGCCTCATAGAACGCCAGCATCTGCCGAGACTGCGCCCGCTTCAGTGCCCACGTCGGAGACAGCGGTTTCAGGATCGCGTCAATCAAATTCATGAGAACGTCGCCAGTGAGTGAGAGCGGCGGCCCTTGGCGGCCTGTTTCATACCGTTGATGCGGCGCTCCAGGCGTTCGCGCTCAGCCTTAATCAGTCGCAGGTCAGAGCTGGTCCAGGTTCTGCCGCCAAACTCATAGGAGTGGCCATCCAGTGCCCGCTCTTCGGCCTTGATGTACTTTGCCAACAGGCTTTCAAGCTCTGCCAATGTCATAACCATCCCCCTGCGGGCTTGTGAACTTTCCCAGATTTGCGCTTCTTCGGAGCCGGGGCTGCGGTCGTGTCGCCCTCTTTCCGGTAGCGGTTCAGGTTGATCCCGAAATGCTGTTGCAGCAGCCGAATGGCCGCCAGGTTGTAGACGGCGGTATCGAACGGCTCATTGCGTCGTCCGCCTGCATCCCATTCGATCTGCTTCCGGCCCTTTCGATAGACCACTTTCCGGCGCTCGTTGGTGAGTTGCTGGAAGTAGGTTTCATCGAATTGATCCGACACCGGCCAGTGCATATAGCCCTCGCCGGGGTTCATGATCCGGAAGCGGCTTGTGATGACTTCCTTGGCCGTATCCGTTCCAACCATCGTCAGATACACGCCCTTGTCATTCCGTTTGCGCGGGAAGTTCACCACCGGCTTGCCGGCGAGACTATGGCCCTTGATCGGAATGAACCGGCGAACGCCGTATTTCTTGCTAAAGGCATAGACCTCATCGGTGAAGTGACCACCGGAGTCGATCATTGCCAACTTGATATCGTGAAGCGCCCCGCTCGGGCTCACATACTGCCGCGTCAGTTTCTTGTGCAGCAGATCCCATATCTCGGAGCGGGACAGGTCGCCGTATAACCGTTCGTAGGCAACACGGTATGATTCTTCGCCGTTCACCCAGGCCACCACGTCCAGCTCCAGGCGGTCGTCTTGCGTATCCACCGCAGCGGTCAGGATGCAGGAATCAACCGGCACTTCGGCCTGATAGTGTTCACGGCGGGCAAAGAGGTGATCCGGCTCAATCTTCTCGCCTTCCGTGTCGTCCCATGCCTCGCCCAAGGTTGTGTTGATAAAGGTCTTGAGCTTGCTCGGGTCCGACTTGGCTTTCAGAAAATCGGTGACAATCCGCCGCCAGGTTGTAAACGGGCTGTAAGCGGTCCAAACATGGAAGCCCACTGATTCAGGGGCTTCACGCCGGGAGCCGTCCGCGTCGAAGTAGTCCGCGCCGTCCTTGGTCCAGATCCCGGTTGTCTCGCAGCGCCAGACGATGTTTTCGTGTTGAGCCTGAAAGTCACCCTGGCTGGCCAGCGTTCCGCAATGTTCGCAGAGATACTGAACCGACTTTGGATCGTTCTCGTCCCACTTGAACCCGAAGTGCGCCTCTTTACCGCCCCACTTCAAAACCTGCTCCTCGCTGCAGTGCGGGCAGGGAATGAAGGGCTTTAACAGACATTCGGCTTCGCTGGCTGCCTTGGTGATCTGGCAGGTGTCCAGAACCTTTGGCGTCGAACCGCGTACCGACTTCGGGAAAACAGAGCCCTCGATCCGCTTGTCACCGAGAAACGTCGGGGAGCCCTCTTTCTCAACGTCCTCATCAAAGGCCGCCAACTCGTCATACATCACCACGTCCACCGACTTCTCGCGGTAGTTCTTCGCGGCTGTGCCACCGAGGCACCAGAGCTGCTTGCCGTTGCTGAATCGTTTGGTGTCGAGCGTGTTGTCCCGGTGCTTCTTCCCGATCCAGGGCGCCAGGGCTTTGACCACCGGCACATCCCGAATCATCGTCTCAACGTGCGCCTTCATGAATCCCGACGCCGCTCCGTCCGTTGGCTGGAACAGCAGCAGGTTTCGGCTCTTGTGTTCGGTGAAGTACCCGAGGGCGGCCCGCAGCATCTGCGAGTAGCCTACCCGGGCACTCTTGATGATGTTGACGTAAACAATGTCGTCATGCCCGATGGCGTTCATCATCGCCTTTTGAAACGGCAGGGTTTTCCAGCGGCCCTCGATGTAGCTCGATTCAGAGGACAGATAGAAGTTCTCGTCTGCCCATTCCACCAGAGTCATCGGCTCGGGCTTTTCAAACGCCTTGAGCCCTACCCGGGCAGACTTCTGGATGTTCTCAAGCTGCGTCTTGGTCAGCGAGATAGTCATCCAGCAAATGCTCCAGGGATTCGTCAGTTCGTGCGATGGCGTTCTGAGCCTTTACAACGTGGCGCTTGATCGACTCAATCACTTGGTTTTCCAGCTCCGGATGCCGGCGCTTGATGTTCAGCGGCAGGCTGTCCAGTTCGCCGGACGCCTCCCCCGCAATCTTGGAAAGAACGCGGGTGATGATCTCAACTGGCGCGGTCTTACCTCGGGCGATCTCGTTCTTGATCTCCTGGCCATCAGCTTGAGCGCGGGTCAATCTCAGGCGCTCGTAATCCATCGAGCCTTCTTCAAGGTTCTCAATCTGAGGTTGTAATGATTCGGCCTGATGAGAGAGACGGTTATCGAGGACCACCCGCACATCGAAATACTTCTCTCGACCAATGCGGGCTACAGGCTCAACGCCCCACTTATCGAACGCCTGGACAGAGACGCCCAGACTTTTCGCCATTTGCCCCTTGTTAAGCCAGAATGGCTTTTTCTCAACCGGCTCAATATCGCTCATTGGTAGACCCTATCTGCAACTTGTCAAGCTCCTAAAAATCGGCTTTTCTTGACAAGCAAATATCAATGACTTACGAGCCAAAAAAGGCAACTAAGTGAGCGAAAAAGCGTTCTGAATTCCATGCCAACTCTGCAAAATCGGTGGAAAATAGCTAGATTCGTCGTTATTCAAACTTGGTTTGTGTGTTAAAAAAATGCGGCACCTCTACAGCCCTTGGTATTAGAGGGCTGTAGTCAATCTATAAATTTAATTAAACAACAACCTTACATAGAAAAATTTCATAAGTGGTGAAGGATCGCGCCTCCACGCACCCACCAGGCCGCCCCCGGTCAGGAGTACCTTTTTTGTGCACAGCTTTGGTGCGCCTTTAGTCATACCGCTGACCGGCTGAGACGTTCACGCCTGCCATGCCAGTGCTGCCAGTGGTGACAGGCCGGATGATCTGATTGCGATAGCCTTGGTATACCTTGGCATCGTTCGCGGTGAACACAGCGCCAGGGATATCTGACCATGAGCCATCGGCTGCCTGCTCCTGGATCTTCACAGACTCACCGCCCCAGGTAGTGGCAGTGACCTTCAGGAAAACATCATCGGTGGCCAGCTGCATCGCCGTGCCTGTAGCGCCAGCGCCTGCGTTGGTCAGTAGGTTGAATTGATTGCTCATGCTACGTCCTCAAGGATAGGGGATAGGATCGACTTCAGGACTGGCTGAAGGATGCTGTTGGCGTTGGAGAGTTCATTAACAATGCTAAGCGTTGCCGTCTGTTCTGTTGCCGCATTGCCGTTCGCGTCTTCCCCGTTCAGCGTCATGGTGTAGTCACCGAGGGCAAGCGTTGGCAGTTGCTGGCTCCAGGTGCCGCCTGATGGTGTCGGGTTGTAGGTGACGGCATTCACAACCAGCGTCAGGCTTGTGGCATCCCCTGCACTGCCCGAGACGATGGGGCTGGTGTCCAGGGTAGTCAGAGGGTTGACTGAGATCACAGGGCTTACGCCATCGACCAGCACGCCAGAGGTATCACCAACGCTGTTCAGGGTGAGATCCGCATCATTTCCAGCCGCGTCCTTGATCGTGCCGCCGTCCAGGGTCAGCGTGCCAACCGATACCGCGCCCTCATCGCCTGCTTGAACGGTGTAGCTGAATACGGTGGTGTCTGTGCCGTCACCTGAAGCGTAATTGGCCTGCCTGGCTGATCCGCCAATGGTGAAGTTGATGGCTGGGGTGCCAGTGACGTTAACCGTTTCATTCCAGGTCGGCGTGAAGCTCAATGTGTCGCCGGGGGTGTAGGTGCCCGCCGTAGGGACGGCTACTGACAGGGTGATTGCTCCGGTGCCGTCAATGTTCAGGGTGCCGGTGAACTGGCCAGTGCTGGAATCCGGTGTGCGCCAGGCCAGAGTGAACGTGGCGGTTGTGTCACTGCTCGCCGTTACCGTCACCGCGTCCAGAGTATTTACATCCTGCCGCCAGAGCTGGCCGTCTGAAATGGCCTGCCAATCAATCTGCACCTTTGCCTGGTCGGTATCTGAGATGACGGCAAGCTCGACCGTGCCGGTGGTGGCAAAGTTGGCGTCGGCCATGATGCTGTTGGGGTGCGCCTCGCCGTGACTGGTGAGCACATACGAATACGTGATCCCGCCGCCTGTGTAGGTGCCGGTGTAGCCCAGATTGTAAGCGGTGCCGACTGACCCAAGGTTATAAGCCATCAGATCAGCCCCACTGTCTCGCTGGCAATAATGCTGTCACCAGCAGAGGTGCGCATGTGAAGCAATACAGGGTCGGTGTCTGCGGCAGCCGTGGCTGACAGATCGATATTGCCCAGATTGCCGGAGGCGTCGGTTGTGGCTGTGCCGGAGTAATACAATTCTGTGCCGTTGATGTTTGCACCATCGGTAACGCGAATCTGAACACCGGTCAGGCTGGCCAGAGCAGAGCCGTCTTTCTGAAGCGGGTTATTGCTCGGGGCAACGCCGTAGACATTTACCTGCACCGTAATCGTCTCAGTGCCTACGCCATCGCCCAGCACCAGATCGTACTCGCCAGAGGTGGTGATCTCATCCGTGGCCGCACCGGCAAAGCTCACTGTAGTCCCTACCTGCCCCGTTACATGATCGAACACGTTCACGGAATTCAGGGTGGCGGTGGTGATGGTGCCGAGGGTGGTTTCTATGTCGAAGGTGGAGGATTTGCGAGTTTGTGGTGTAACCGTCGGGTTGTCCAAATTATCAGCAGTATCTACGCCAGTTCCGATACTTACCCAATCAATGTCTGACTGTGCTGTATAGTACCCTGTTAGGCCCACCTTTCCTGATGCAATGCTCACTGGAGATGTGTGGCTTACCTGAAAGCCGGGGAACGAATCAGCAACCGGCCAAGCTGCTGACTGTATAACATCGCCAGTAACTTTAACGCGGAAATAATACCAATCGCCAGCGACAAGCGGCGTTATTGCAGCGGTAGCTGCGGTTGTAGTTCCTGAATTTCTGGCTCGGGACCGGATCGTATTTGTGCTTTCATTGTCCATGCCTCCGTAATACCAGTTGTCATTGTCTACCCAACGGCCCAGCAGAGAAACATTCTGAAGTGTCGTCAGAGGCTTGATCCGACACAACATATCAAAGTCGGCAACCGCCACCCCGGCTGCGTCTAGCGTTGCGGTTCTCGTGTTAGGTGTGGCGGAGCCTGCCGCGTTGTATCTGAGAACTTTGCCACCCAACGCAGAAACGTCATCGACCACTTGCCAGTCGGCAGATGCATTATTTGTAATATCAGCGGTCCAGCCGCTCGGAAAGCCGCCAGGTGTCGCTCCGTTTGTGAAATCGTCTGAATATTTAGCCATTTTGAAGCGTCCTCTGGCTGACCAGTTGATTTAGGTAGTTGAATACGTAAATAGTCTGGCCCGCCGCTGGAGTAAGTGCCCCGAATAACGCTTTTACTGCGATTTCTGTATCGGACCAGCTATCCACGCGACAAATGGAAAGCTCAGAGCACTGCTCATAAACATCTGAATCCCCAATTTCTACGCGGGCCGCGCAGTTGGGACCGACTGCCCAATAAATATCATCAGCAAGGATGAGCGTCCCGTCCGCAATGTCTCTCTTCCAGCCATCTATATTCATGGCGTTCATGCCATTTCCAGCGCCGGCTGCATTTAACGGGTTTTCCAGAGGGCCGGAGCCGGAGAAATAGCCATTTGGACCAGGGGAGACCTTCTGAATAAAAAACTGGCCGCTGTTGGTGTCGCTGAGCCAGAAAGATAGGCGCTGCCAGTAATCCCACTCCCACCAGTCCTGATCACTTCCAAGATTGCCAAACTCCACGCGGAGCCTGTCGATTCTTTGTCCACCGTTGTTGCCTGTACATCTTGCTGTGGTGACAAAGGTTGGCAATACCACATCGTTATCCCATGCGCCCTGACCAGCTGTGATGCCATCTCTGCCCTGCATCAGCCAGGCCATCTTCCAGTTTGATCCGCTCGGGAAAATCTTGGGGCCTGGATGAGTAACTTCGTTTTGGCCAAACGGCAGGTAAGGCCCCGGCGTTCGCATCCAGTACGACACAAAGACATCCTGGTAGAAATCTTGAGCCGGATCGTCGGGATCATTATTTGGATCGGTGGTCATCCGCAGGCCGAGGGTGTTAGCCCCTTCCTCGGGTGTATTGCTTATCCAAATAGCGCTTGCGCTGCCCGAGTGCGAATCGTTGGTGTAATACTTCGATCCACCTCCAATGTCGTAATAGTCGCCAGCCAATCTCTCGTCAGCGTTGGCGATCAACTGGAGGTGTTTGCCCTCACCGCCTCTGAAGTCCTCCATGTTGGCTATCTGCGGGCCACCGCCAAACGACTCGCCGCCAAGTGCCGCAATAGTGATCGTGCTGTCGTTCGCCAGCGTGCCGGACACTCCGTCTGCTGTCAGGCCGCCAACAGATGAAGCTCCCCGCGACACAGCCAGCGTAACGTCAGGTACGGATAAAGGGGCGTCAGAGGTTGCCATAGCTAAAAGCCTGCTGTGATGTCGAAACCATAGGGTTTGCGTTGTCAGAATCTTTTACAGATCAGCGCAGAAACGGATGTTAAGCCGCTGAACTTACTCGAAGGGCGCGTTTATTGCTTAGCGTGTTCCGTACAATTCAAAAGCAAAGGAATGACACAATGAATAAGTTGGCGATGTTGATGCTGTGCATCTTTTTTTCCCTGAACTCCCATGGATCGCTCATTACGATCGAGCCAGACGATTTTGCACCTGGCACGCTCATAACCGGCACTTCGTCCTACTTCGACATCCGAACCATTGATGGTGGAAACGTCTATGCTGCCCCGCTAATGGGAGAGGGCAGAATGCCTGACGAGAGCTTCGTTGATAGCGGGCCTATCGGAGATCAAGTTTTTTCAACCTCTCCATCCATCAATACAGAATGGATCCTTCCGGTGCTCGATTTCCCTGTTTTCAGAAACCTGGAGGAACTGAAGGGCCACATCCCAACCCGAGCATTTATGGTCGAATTTATGAGGCCGGTCGATTACGTGAGCATTTTGGCCTTAGAAATCTTCGGCGATGCAGGGTTTGGGGTCGGAAGTGACCCAATGTCAATTTGGTTATTTTCTCCGGATGGCAGCCTGCTTACGCAAAGTGCGGAAGGTCGCGGAACGAGACTCCCCGGCTCAATTGGCAGCGGGGACTTTGATGAATTCCCCTATGCTTATTTCAATCCCAATTTTTCATTTCCAGAAATCGGCTATATGGTCATGGGCGGATACAGCGAACCAACAACGATTGACCGCCTCCAATTCAGATACGCGAAAGTCCCCGAACCCGCCACCCTATCCCTGCTTGCCCTTGGCCTGGCCGCGATTGGGATGCGTCGAAGGATTACTTGGTTGCATCGTGATCGTCACGCCAATCTTTAATGTCAGCTCGGTCAGCGGCTTTCTCCGCCTTGGCCAACTCGACCAGAATCCGGTGCTGGTGGAACTCTTGCTCTCGCTTGTCGCGCTTGCGCTGGAAGTAAAGGCTCGTGAAATAAGTCAGGATGGCGAACACCGTACCGATCAGCATCATGATCTGATTGAATGTCAGGGCGCCCCAGGCGAATACAAAGCCATTCGTGGCATAGGAGACAGCCGGAGCGGCTGATTCAACTTTGACGTGCACGCCGTTCAGAGCATGGTCGGCCAATTCCTTCAAGCTCATCTACCTTTCCCCGCCAGGATGTTCTGCTTGTCCTTGGTACGAGCCCAGGCGTAGCCGGTGTAGCCAACACCAAACAACATCCACATTTCTTGTGGGATAGCAGAGAGCCAAGCTTTCATACCATCGGCAATGTTGACCGCCATGGCCGGGTCAAATGCGTGCAAAATGCCCATGGGGATCGATGCCAGAATCATCGCGTACATGACGTACATGAATGAGGGCCGCGCCCGACTGGTCCAAGGGTCTTTGCTATTCGCCTCGGCCAGAATGGCGCTCATGCGCGTTTCAAGCTCTTTCAGCTCGCCACGCTGCTGCATTTCCAGCAACTGCGCCTTGGCCTTCTCCCGCTCTGCCGGGTCCGGCCAGATTTTGTCGATGAGCTTGCCGCCAACGTCCAGCAGGCCGTCGATGACAGGGAGGGAAATAGCCATGGATTGCTCCGTTACAGTCCGACTCGATGGCTGAACCAGCCAAACACAAAGGATTCGTTTGCTTCGCGGCCTTCCGCGATTTCGATGTAGCGTTCACCCTGTAAGCAGTTGAGGGCTTTGAGCAGTACCCGCTCGCCTTCGTGCTGGCGACGGTCGAGGTAGTCCTTGAGGGCGCCGATAGTGCTGTTGCCAATCAGGCCGTCTACAACCAGGTCGCTGTAGTGCGTGCCCTGATTATTCAACGCATTGAGAGCTCGCTGCAGGAACGCGCCGGCAACGCTGATGCCCATGTTCACGCCGGTATCCAGCATTTCCTCGGCAATGTGCTGGTTCAGCATGGCAACGCGGTCGAAGTTCGGGCCAGACCAGTACTGATCCTTGTAGATCGCGACGGCCAGCGTCTTCGGCATGTGCTGCATCTTGCCGTCGAAGTTGTGCAGCCGCGCCACCTTCTCGGTGATGCCGTACATCGTGGGGCCGCCCTTGTCGTCCTCGTGATGGACGTAGCCGCCCTCACGCTCAATCAAGTCATCGATGATTTGAGTGAGTCGGCGCATGGCTGACCTCCAGAAATAAAAAAGCCCTCGATTGAGGGCAAGGCTCTGCGACTGTGCAGATGGGTATTTATAAAACTCGCACGAGTTGAGCATGATTCCCCGGGATGTCAGGGCAGAGGCTTGGCGGGTGTATTGATAGCC
>JAWWAT010000100.1:0-9288 GCA_033721635.1 Marinobacter sp.
AGCTTGGCCACGTCGGTTTCGCCCTTCTCAAAAGCAACGTCGAGAACTTCGTTGGCAAAGTTCAGGAAGTTGTCATCGCGAGCAACAAAGTCAGTCTCGGAATTCACTTCCAGAATGAAGGCAACGGTGTTGTCGTCAGAAATCTTGATCAGAGAAGCGCCTTCGGCAGCGGTACGGCCGGCTTTCTTGGCAGCCTTCAGACCGGAAGACTTGCGCAGCTCCTCGATTGCGGCGTCTACACTGCCTTCGGCTTCAACGAGTGCCTTCTTGCACTCCATCATGCCAAGGCCGGTACGCTCACGCAGCTCTTTGACCATTGCAGCGGTAATTGCAGCCATGTTCAATCCTCTCAAATGTTCCGAATTCGGTGGGGAGGTGCGCCCGGGGCGACCCGGAACACACCTTACATCTCAAACGTGAAGATAAAGCATCACTCAGCGGCTGGAGCAGCGCCTTCAGCGTCTTCGCTGACTTCAACAAACTCGTCAGCGCCGGCACCGGCAGACTGGGCTGCTTCGATGCAGGTGTCAGCGACGGCTTTCACGTAAATCTGGATCGCTCGAATAGCGTCATCGTTGCCCGGGATCACGTAATCAACACCGTCCGGATCACTGTTGGTGTCCACAACGCCAATAACGGGGATGCCCAGCTTGTTGGCTTCCTTGATAGCGATACGCTCGTGGTCAACGTCGATAACGAACATCGCGTCCGGCAGGCCGCCCATATCTTTGATACCACCGATAGAACGCTCAAGGCGGTCCATCTCACGGGTGCGATCCAGCGCTTCCTTCTTGGTCAGCTTGTCGAAAGTACCGTCCTGGCTCTGGGTTTCCAGATCACGGTAGCGACGGATAGACTGACGGATGGTCTTGTAGTTGGTCAGCATGCCACCGAGCCAGCGGTGGTTAACGAACGGCTGACCGGCACGCTCGGCTTCTTCCTTGACGATCTTGGCCGCGGCACGCTTGGTACCAACGAACAGGATCTTGTTCTTGTTCTCTGCCAGCTGCTGAACGAATTTCAGCGCATCGTTCATGGCAGGAACAGTCTGCTCAAGGTTGATGATATGAATCTTGTTACGGGCGCCGAAGATGAACTTCGACATTTTCGGGTTCCAGTAGCGGGTCTGGTGACCGAAGTGAGCACCTGCCTTCAGCAGGTCACGCATATTTACCTGAGCCATGATAGTTACCTTTTTAGCTTCGGGTTAGTCCTCCACGTATCCGATTACCCCAACCTGGCCCCTTAAAAAGCAGGAGCAGGCACCCTGGGATAACGTGCCGACACGTGTGTGAATTTGCCGGATTCGTTTCCAGCGGGCGCGTTTATACCATAATCGGGCCGGTAAACGCCATTATTTTTGACCGCCAGCTTCCTTGTACCCGGGCAGCAGGCCCCTTAAAATGCCGGTTTGATACACATCAACGGGAAGCCCAATGCAGGTATCGATCAAGACTCCGGAAGAAATTGAAAAGATGCGCGTCGCCGGCCGACTTGCAGCCGAAGTGCTGGAAATGATTGGCGAACACGTCAAGCCAGGCATTTCCACTGAAGAACTCGACCGGATTTGCCACGACTATATAGTGGACGAGCAGGAGTGCATTCCGGCGCCTCTCAATTACAAAGGATTTCCGAAGTCTATCTGCACGTCGGTGAACCATGTTGTCTGCCATGGCATCCCGTCGGAGAAGAAAATACTCAAGGAAGGAGACATCCTTAATATAGATGTCACCGTAATAAAGGATGGCTACCACGGCGACACCAGTAAAATGTGGATCGTCGGCAAGCCGAAGCCAGGCACAGAGCGTCTGATCCAGATCACCCAAGAATGTCTATACAAGGGCATCGAGCTTGTGAAGCCGGGAACCCGTCTGGGCGATATCGGACATGTCATTCAGCAGCATGCCGAAAAGCACCGTTATTCTGTGGTGCGGGACTATTGCGGCCATGGTATCGGCGCGGTGTTCCACGAGGAGCCACAGGTGATGCATTACGGAAAACCCGGCACCGGCCTTGAGCTCCAGGAAGGCATGACCTTTACCATCGAGCCGATGATCAACCAGGGCAAGTACCAGACAAAACTTCTGCCAGATGGCTGGACCGTGGTAACCAAGGATCACAAGCTCTCCGCACAATGGGAGCACACCATCCTTGTGACTGCGGACGGCCACGAGGTTCTGACCAAGCGAAAGGAAGAGTCCTTCTAAGTGGACCAAAGCGATCTGGAATCCAGCATCAGTAACGACCCCTCTCCAGTCAGGGCGGCCCGGCAGCTGTTAGAGGGAAGGTATAACGCCGATGCCGAGGCCTTCCGGCAGGGCGCCGACGTCCGCGCCCTGGTTCGCTCCCGGGCCGACACCGTCGACGCCGTTCTCAGACTAATCTGGAATCGTTATCCCTTTTCAGGCTCACCGGACATCGCCCTGATTGCCGTCGGCGGCTACGGGCGCGGTGAGCTTCACCCCCACTCCGACATCGACCTGCTGATTCTTACCCGCAATGGTATCGAAGACAGCTGGCAAGAAGACCTTGGTGCCTTCGTTACCCTGCTCTGGGACCTCAGATTGGATATCGGTCACAGCGTTCGCAGCATTGAAGAGAGCAAGACCGCTGCCCGTGAGGACATCACCATACTGACCAACCTGCTGGAAACCCGCACCATCGCCGGCCCGGATGAGCTGCGGTCAGACCTCAGCGAGCAGGTGTACTCGGACGATGTCAGTACTGATCGCGACTATTTTATTGCCAAACGCGAAGAACAGCAGCAACGACACCAGAAATACGGCGATACCGAATACAACCTTGAGCCGAACGTTAAGGGCTCCCCGGGCGCCCTGCGGGACATCCAGACCATTGGCTGGATTACCAAGCGCCATTTCGGACTCCAGAATATCGCGGATCTGACCCGTTTCAGCATTCTCACCGAGGAAGAGCATCAGATTCTTTTCCAGGGCGAAACGTTCCTCTGGCAGCTCCGGTATGGCTTGCAGCTACTCGCCGACAGGAACGAGAACCGCCTGTTGTTCGACCATCAGCGAGCTCTTGCCCAGATGCTCGGCTACAAGGACGAAGGCAAGCGGCTCGGCGTTGAACTGATGATGCAGTCGTATTATCGGACGGTTCTGGCTCTCGCCGAGCTGACCGACGTGATTCTGCAATACTATGACGAGGCCATTCTCGGCAGCGCGTCCGAAGACGCTATCCAGCCAATCAACAAACGCTTCCAGATTCGCAACTACTATATAGAAGCAGTCAACAACCAGGTCTTTGCCTACGCGCCCTACGCCATCATGGAAATCTTTGTACTGATGGCGCAACACCCGGAGATCAAGGGCATCCGGGCAACCACCATCCGGTCCCTGCGGGCACACCGGCACCTGATTGACGATGCGTTCCGGTCCGACCTGGCCGTGACTACCCTGTTCATGGAACTGCTCAGAACGCCCCATGGGCTGGACCAGACTCTGTCTGCCATGAAAAAGTACAACGTGCTCGGGCGCTACCTCCCGGAATTCGGCCAGATAATCGGCCAGATGCAGCACGACCTTTTTCACATCTACACCGTGGATGCCCATACCATGCGGGTCATCCGCAACATGGTCCGGCTGAGCGGCACTCAGGCCCGGGACGAGTACCCCCTCGCATCCCGCCTGATCCATCGGTTACCAAAGCTGGAAACCCTTTATATTGCAGGCATATATCACGATGTCGCCAAAGGCAGAGGCGGTGACCATTCGGAACTGGGCGCCATAGACGCCGAGGCTTTCTGCCACAGGCATCATCTGAGCGAGCGGGACACCCAGCTGATTTCATGGCTCGTGGAAAACCACCTGCTGATGTCCATGACCGCACAGCGCAAAGACATTTCAGACCCGGACATCATTCACGCATTTGCCAGGGCTGTACCGAGCCAGGCGCACCTCGACTATCTCTATGTGCTGACCGTGTGCGACATCAGCGCAACCAATCCCAAACTCTGGAACACCTGGCGCGCCTCTCTGTTACGCCAACTGTATATCGAGGCCAAACGAGCCCTGCGCCGGGGCACAGAAACTCCCATTGACCGGCAAGAATGGGTGCGCGCCACCCAGTCGGAAGCACGCGAAATCCTGCACGCCCAGAACATGACCGATGATCAGATCGACGCCATCTGGGACACCGTGGACGAGGACTATTTCCTCCAGGACTCTACCGTGGATATCGCCTGGCAGACCGCTGCCATTATCCGCCACGGCGACAACCCCGACCCGCTGGTGCTTATTCGCGACACCCGGGGCGGCCCCACGGATGGCTATTCCCAGATCATTATCTACATGAAGGACCGGGTGGCGCTGTTTGCTGCAACTACCGCCGTCCTTGAGCAGCTGAACCTGAACATCGTGGACGCCCGGATCAGCTCCAGCGAAGGCCCCTACTCGATCAGTTCGTACGTGGTGCTGGATGAAAAGGGCCAACCCCTGGGCATAGACCCGGCGCGCAAGGAAAGAGCGCGTTTGCGCCTGATTGAAGAGCTGGATGACCCGGACGACTACCCGGACATCATCCACCGGCGCACGCCACGCCAACTGAAGCACTTCGCCTTCCCCACGGAGGTGACCTTCTCTAACGACACCATCAATCAGCGCACGGTCATGGAGGTGATCACGCCCGACCGGCCCGGCCTGCTGGCGAGAGTCGGCCAGGTGCTGCTGGAGCATCGGGTTCGCCTTAGCAACGCCAAGATTGCCACACTGGGCGAGCGCGTAGAGGACGTTTTCTTTGTCACCGACGAGCACGGCGACCCCATCCGGGATCCCGCTATGTGCCAGGCCCTGCAGCAAGATCTCTGCAAAATGCTGGACGACATTCAATGAATCCCAATCTGGACAGACTCCACCCGTACCCATTTGAAAAATTGGCCAAACTGAAGGCAGGTATTCGCGTGCCCGATCATTTGCGGCCAATCTCTCTCGGCATTGGCGAGCCAAAGCACCCCTCGCCGGACTTCGTCAAAGAGGTGATTGCGAACAACCTCGACAAGCTTGCCAATTACCCGACGACCCGTGGCACGGACGAGCTGCGGGAAACGATCAGCCAGTGGGCGACCCGCCGATTCAACCTGACACCCGGCAGCCTCAATCCCGCCCGCAATATCGTGCCGGTGAACGGTACCCGCGAGGCAATCTTTTCCCTGGTTCAGGCAGTGGTGGATGCCAGCAAGCCTGCCACCGTAGTCAGCCCAAATCCGTTTTATCAAGTCTATGAAGGTGCCGCCTTCCTGGCCGGCGCCACCCCGGTATACCTCCCCTGCGACGGTTCTAACGGCTTCATTCCCGATTTTGATTCGGTGCCGGAATCCATTTGGCAGGAGTGTCAGGTACTGTTCCTGTGCTCGCCAGGCAACCCAAGTGGTGCGGTGATTCCCAGGGAAACGTTGGCCCGGGTGATTGCCCTGGCCGACAAACACGACTTTATTGTCGCCTCTGACGAATGCTACTCCGAGCTGTATCCGGACGAGGGCAACCCGCCTGAAGGCCTGCTGCAAACCTGCGCTGGCATTGGCCGTGATGACTACGCCCGCTGCGTGGTGTTTCACAGCCTGTCCAAACGCAGCAACCTGCCCGGATTGCGCTCTGGCTTTGTCGCCGGCGATGCCAGCATTCTGGAGGGCTATCTCAAGTACCGCACCTACCACGGGTGCGCCATGCCCATACACAACCAACTGGCCAGCATTGCCGCCTGGAACGATGAAGACCACGTACGCGAAAACCGAGCGGCTTACCGGGCCAAGTTTGAGGCCGTCGTGCCCATACTGCGGGAAGTAATGAACGTCGACTTTCCCGATGCGGGCTTCTACCTCTGGCCGGAAACTCCGATGGACGACGAAACCTTCGCCCGGGAACTCTCCGCCCAGCAGAACGTCCACGTTCTGCCCGGCCGCTACCTCTCCCGCACTGTGAACGGCCACAACCCCGGCGAAAACCGGGTGCGCATGGCGCTGGTGGCGCCTCTGGAAGAGTGCGTTGAGGCGGCAAACCGCATTGTTGATTTTGTTAAGGCGAACCAGGCATGAAACTGTACGGCATTAAAAACTGTGACACGGTAAAGAAAGCCCGGAAGTGGCTGGACGAAAATGGTGTTGATTACCAGTTTCACGATTTCAAGAAGGACGGTCTTGACGAGCCGCTGCTGTCACGCTGGGAAAAGGCCGTAGGCTGGGAAGCCCTGATCAACCGCCGCGGCACAACCTGGCGCAAACTTCCCGAGGAGGATCGTGATACCATTAGCGCCCAAACCGCGCACGCAATCATGCTGGAAAATCCATCCATCATTAAGCGCCCTGTCGTGGAACGCGGCGATGAAGTGCGCGTGGGTTTCAGTGCAGACGAATGGACTGCATGGCTGAGCTGAACCTCCGGCACACCAGATTCAAACTTTAATTCCGGGGCCCGAAAGCACGTGCTTTCCCCCACATTCAAAACAGGAGCAACCATCAGATGAGCTTTGCATTCGGTATCGGCATCGGCACCCAGAACAACCAGGGCGAGTGGCTGGAAGTCTTTTACCAGCAGCCGGTCATGACACCTGAAAACACCCTGATGGACGTCATCTCCAATGCCCTCGATTACAAGGGTGGCAACCAGGCGATCAGTGCGAGCGCTGAGCAACTTAGCCAGTTGGCCAACGCCCTGCGCCAGATTGGTCAGACCGACCAGGCATCACTGGCGGACAAAGCAGCCACCAGCAAACGGCCGGTGGTTGTTACCGTACTGGAAACCGACGATACAGCTTCCAGCACGCCTGAGGTTTACCTCAAGCTCCATCTGATTTCCCACCGCATGGCGAAACCCCATGGTTTGAAACTGGACGGCATCTTTGGCCTGCTGCCGAACCTGGCCTGGACCAACGAAGGCGCAATCGACCTGAGCGAACTCTCCGATCGCCAGCTCCAGGCACGCCTGGAAGGCCGCACCCTTGAGGTGAAATCAGTAGACAAATTCCCGCAGATGACCGACTACGTTGTGCCGAAAGGTGTTCGTATTGCAGACACTGCGCGGGTGCGCCTTGGCGCCTATGTCGGTGAAGGCACCACCGTTATGCACGAGGGCTTTATCAACTTCAACGCCGGTACCGAAGGCACCAGCATGATAGAGGGCCGCATCTCCGCCGGCGTCATGGTTGGCAAGGGCTCCGACCTGGGCGGTGGCTGCTCCACCATGGGCACCCTGTCCGGTGGTGGCAACATCATCATTGCCGTTGGCGAGAACTGCCTGATTGGCGCCAATGCCGGTATCGGCATCCCCCTGGGCGACCGCTGCAAGGTCGAGGCGGGACTGTATATCACTGCTGGCACCAAGGTTGCCCTGCTGGACGACAACAACGAGCTGGTAGAGGTTATCAAGGCCCGCGACCTGGCCAATCAGACAGACCTGCTCTTCCGTCGTAACAGCCAGACCGGCGCCGTGGAGTGCAAAACCAACAAGACCGCCATTGAGTTGAATGAAGAGCTGCATGCAAACAACTGATTCCCCAACACTCGAACTCGCAACTGACCTGATCCGCCGGCAGTCCGTTACCCCGGACGACGCCGGCTGCCAGGAGCTGATGATGTCTCGGCTGGCACCTTTGGGTTTCAGCGGCGAAAGTCTTCGGTTTGGCGATACCGATAACCTCTGGGCCCGCAAGGGCTCCGACGGGCCGGTGCTGGCCTTTGCCGGCCATACCGACGTGGTACCGACGGGCCCGGAGAAGAACTGGGCACATCCTCCCTTTGATCCTGTAATCAGGGACGGCTATTTGCTGGGCCGTGGCGCGGCGGACATGAAGGGGAGCCTTGCGGCTTTCGTAACGGCCTGTGAACGATTCGTGGCGAAATACCCCGACCACCGCGGCTCTATTGCCCTGCTGATCACCAGTGACGAGGAGGGCCCGGCCCAACACGGCACCGTTAAAGTGGTGGAAACCCTCGAAGCCCGGAACGAAAAGATCGATTGGTGCCTGATCGGTGAACCTTCCAGCACCCATGAAGTGGGAGACGTGATCAAGAACGGCCGCCGGGGCTCCTTGCATGGTTATCTGACAGTGCATGGCGTTCAGGGTCATGTTGCCTACCCGCATCTGGCCGAAAACCCGGTTCATTCCGTGGCTCCAGCTCTGGATGCGTTGGCAAAGGAGTTCTGGGACAACGGCAACGACTTTTTCCCACCAACCACGTTCCAGATCACCAAAATGGAAGCAGGCACCGGCAGCAACATTATTCCCGGTGAATGCCTGGTGCACTTTAACTTCCGGTATTGCACTGAAAATACAGCAGAAAGCCTGGAGGAACGGGTGGTGGCCATACTGGATCGCCACAACCTGAAGTACGACCTGCAGTGGCACCTGAGTGGACGCCCCTTCCTGACGGACAAAGGCGCACTCGTGTCTGCCAGCCAGAACGCCATTCGCACGGTAACCGGCCGGGAAACCGAACTTTCGACGTCTGGTGGCACCTCGGATGGCCGCTTCATCGCACCCACCGGTGCACAGGTGGTCGAGCTTGGGCCCATCAACGCAACCATTCACAAAGTGGACGAATGCGTGAAGGCCGAGGACCTCAACACTCTATCAGACATCTACGAACAGATTCTGATCGAACTTCTGGCATAAAGGTCGAAATCCGAATCCCGTAAAAAAAGGTCAGATGAAGGTTTCATCTGACCCTTTTTATTGCACCATCTTCAGTAATGAGGAGGAGGTGTTTCGTCCTGCTCCGATTTGATATTGGACGGCGAAACATCCTTGAGCTGTTTGTGCAGCAACCGCTTGGCTTCCCACAATTCCCGGATGTCCATTTCCTGCCTGGCCACCTGCTCACTCAGGGTATTGATAACGTCGTCCTGAAAGGCCAGCCGTGTTTCCAGCTCGTCCAGTCGGGTTTCCAGATCATTCTGGCTCATTGGGTATTGGTGCTCCCTGGGTGGGTCTATCAAGAATGTGATCGATGACACTGCGTACCCCGCTGCTTGGTCAGCGCTCGGGATAATCTGGTATCATGCCGCTTTTGCCCGCCAGCGCTCCCGTTTTCCGGGGAACTGGCGGTTTTCACCGGCCGGATCTGCGATTTTACCCGATATCCGGTTTTTATCGTTAGCGTTACAAGAATGGAGAAATTTCAGTCAATGCGTAATCCATCCAAAGCGATCCTTTTTGCTCTCCTGATCGCCATCCCCGCGCCTTTGGTGCTGGCTCTGTTGCTGTCATTCACACCCGAGCCGCTTCGCCTGATCGCTGCAGGCCAACTTGTAGAGGCGCTGGGTAGCAATCGTG
>JAWWAT010000101.1:0-9260 GCA_033721635.1 Marinobacter sp.
CCTGGCCTGGCCGCCCCGATTCTCGACCATCATCTGTTTGCCACCGGGCGCCAGCAAAGCAAGCCCGGGTCGCAACACATCGCCATCCTGTGCCTGGCGGACTTCGATACGGCAGAGCTTGTTCAGGCGCTCCGCGAAGGCCGGCGTAAAACTGGCCGGCATATGCTGTACCAGCACAATGGGCGCCGGAAACGTGGCGGGTAACGCGGTCAACACTCGTTGCAGAGCAACCGGGCCGCCTGTTGAAGTACCAATACCAACCACCGCGTAATGCTTCGCCGCGCCTCGGCGGGCATGACGCCTCGGCGCCTCGGCTTCACTATGGGAGCCGGCCGGGGCTGCAGGGCTGGGGGAATCCGGGCGCTGGCGCGGCGTGATCTCCGGGCGGGGACGGGCCGACGTGGCAGGTGCACGGGACGCAGGCGCCGACGGTTCGGGACGGGCCGGCGCTGCAGGGCGGTTGCCGGGACGGCTGCGGGCCACGTCCAGAATCCGCTCGATCAGGATTTTCTGAAGCTGGCTGTTGTCCCGGGCAATCTCTTCAAAATTCTTGGGCAGGAAATCAACGGCACCTGCCTCGAGGGCATCGAGTGTGACCCGAGCGCCCTCGTAGGTAAGAGAAGAGAACATGAGTACCGGTGTCGGATGTTTGCGCATGATTTCGCGCACGGCGGAGATACCGTCCATCACCGGCATTTCGTAATCCATGGTGATCACGTCGGGACGCAGCTTTTCGGCCAGCTCCACGCCTTCCCGACCGTTGGTAGCAGCCCCAACCACCTTGATCTGGCCGGAGCTGGTCAGGATTTCCGTCAGCCGTTTGCGAAAAAACCCTGAATCGTCAACGACCAGGACAGAAACTGTCATCCACTTCTCCTACCCAATCCATCGTTCTTCGGCCTTCTCTGGCCGCAGTCACCTGAAAGTCTGGCTCAGCCGTAGTGTTGCAACAGGCTTGGAACATCAATGATCAGTGCAATCCGGCCGTCGCCGGTAATGGTGGCGCCGGCCATTCCCGGCGTACCCTGAAGAGCTCGCCCGAGGGGCTTTATCACCACCTCCTCCTGTCCGATCAGTTGGTCGACAACAAAACCGACCTGCTTGGTCCCCATGGCCACGATCACGACATGGGCGTTTTCAGGCACTTCCTGGGAAGTACCGTCACGAACGAGCCAGCGTTTGATATGAAACAGCGGGAATACCTTTTCCCGGACCACAATGCACTCACGCCCGTCGACGATGTTGGTCTTGGTCAGGTCCAGATGGAAGATCTCGACCACATTGACCAGCGGCAGCGCAAACGACTGGTCTCCCAGCATGATCATCAGGGTGGGCATGATGGCCAGTGTCAACGGAACCTTGATGACAATCCGGGAACCCTTGCCCAATTCCGATTCAATGCTCAACTGACCATTGAGCTGGCCAATCTTGGTTTTAACCACATCCATGCCGACACCACGACCGGAAACGTCCGAGATCTGGTCTTTGGTGGAGAAGCCGGCTGCAAAAATCAGGTTGAAGCATTCGGAATTGGTCAGTCGGTCCGCGGCATCCTGGTCGTAAATCCCCTTCTCAACGGCCTTCCGGCGCAGCACTTCAGGGTCCATACCGGCGCCGTCATCCTCAATGAACAGGAGGATGTGATCCCCCTCCTGTTCGGCAGACAGGGTAACGGTACCCTGCCGGGGCTTGCCCGCTTTCTCGCGTACATCCGGAGCTTCGATCCCGTGATCGACCGAGTTCCGAACCAGGTGAACCAGCGGATCCGACAGCGCTTCGACCAGGTTCTTGTCCAGATCGGTGTCTTCACCGTGCATCACCAGGTTAACCTCTTTCTTGAGGTTCCGGGCCAGATCACGCACCACCCGCGGGAACCGGCCAAACACCTTCTTGATCGGCTGCATACGGGTCTGCATCACGGCAGACTGAAGATCGGTGGTGACCACATCCAGATTGGACACCGCCTTGTGCATGTGTTCGTCTTCGCTTTCCGCGCCCAGACGCTGCAGGCGATTCCGCACCAACACCAGTTCGCCTACCATATTCATGATGTCGTCAAGACGCTTGGTGTCGACACGCACCGTTGTTTCTGCCGCAGGCGCTTGCTCGCGGGCGGGCATGGCAGGCGCGGCAGCGCCTTTGGTTTCCGGTTTATCCGCTGGCTTCGACTTCTCGGGCTTGGGCGCCTCCGCTTTCGGCTTGGCCGGCTCTTTTGGAGCTGCAGGTTTTTTCGGGGCTGAGGGCTCTTTTGAGGCTGGTGACTCTCCCCCGGCTGTCGGGCTTCCACCTTTGCCGTGAAGATCGTCCAGCAGTTTTTCGAATTCGTCGTCGGTGATCAGGTCATCGCTGCCACCGCCTTCTGACTTGGCGGTGGGCTCTTCTTTGCTGACTACCTCTTCCTCGCCCGCAGGTGCACCGGCAAACTGCCCTTTTCCGTGCAGCTGGTCCAGCAGCGCCTCGAACTCGTCGTCGGTAATCTCGTCGTCTCCGGAACCCTCCTGGTCACCGGAGGCCGCCCCGGAGTCTGAAGCAGGCACCTGATCTTCGGTTTTTTCGTCCTGCAAGGCATCGAGAAGCTGTTCGAATTCGTCGTCAGTGATGTCACCGCCGTCTTCTGCCGGTTCGCTCTCTTCGTGCTCTGGTTGAGAAGTAGCGGCGGGTGCTCCCTCACCTTCTGGTTCGGCCAGGGCATCCAGGCGGGCAATCAGTTCGTCCGGGGCCGGCGTCAGTTCCTCGTGATTGCGAACCTGCTCAAACATGGCGTTGACGTTATCCAGGGCTTCCAGGACCACGTCCATCAGTTCAGAGTCAACCTTGCGCTTGTGATTGCGCAGGGTGTCAAAAACGTTCTCGGCGGAATGGCAGCAATTCACCAGCGCTTCAAGCTGAAGGAAGCCCGCGCCGCCCTTGACGGTGTGAAAGCCACGGAAGATGGCGTTGAGCAGGTCACTGTCGTCAGGATGTTGCTCAAGATCTACCAACTGCTCTGACAGCTTTTCGAGGATCTCGCCGGCTTCTACCAGGAAGTCCTGCAAAATCTCTTCATCAGCATCAAACGCCATGCGTTACCCTCTTTATTCAGAAACCGAGACTGGACAACAGGTCGTCAACGTCATCCTGTCCCGAGACTACATCTTCACGCTCATCGGCCTTGATCTGGGGCCCGACGCCCTTCTCCGCAGACTCTTCTTTTTCTTCAATCTGGTGCACCGTGCCCGTTAGCTGGTCCACATGGCTGGCCATCACCACCAGGCTGAGCATCTGCTCCTCAACCTCTTTCACCAGGGCGGTGACCTTCTGGATGACCTGGCCCGTCAGATCCTGATAGTCCTGTGCCAGCAGAATTTCCGACAGGTTGCTGTACATGGTGTCGGCGTCGGTGGCCATGCTCACGAAAAACCGATCAATACGGCCATAAAGCTCACGGAACTCCGCCGGCTGCATTTCCCGGCGACGCAGACGCTGCCATTCATCGCGCAACGCAGCGGCCTCATCCCGCAGGGCATTGGCCACGGGCATGGTTTCCTCAACCAGATCCATGGTCCGGTTGGCCGCTTCACCCGTCATCTGAACGACGTATTCAAGGCGGTCGGAGGCATCTGTCATCTTCGACAGTGCTTCCTGCTGCTCGGCGTTACGGGGGTCAATCTGGAAGTTCCGGATTGCTTCGTGCAAGCTCCGGGTCAATCGCCCTACCTCGCGATACAGACTCTGATCCCTGACCTCACTGAGTTCATTGATCAGGGTCATGGCTTTGGCATAATCACCCGCATCAACGGTCTCTGCCAGTTCTGCTGCCTGCCGCTGGAGCTTTTCCGTCACCTCCGGTTCGAGGCCCCGATGGTTCTTTTTGCTATCGCTCATGAGAGCCATCCGACCTCTGGTTACTGGATTCTTTCAAAGATTTTCTCAATCTTTTCCTTGAGCACGGCGGCAGTGAACGGCTTGACAACATAGCCGTTCACGCCTGCCTGGGCCGCGGCAACAATCTGGTCCCGCTTCGCCTCAGCCGTTACCATCAATACCGGCAGGGTTTTCAGATTCTCGTCAGCCCGAACGGCCTTGAGCAGATCGAAACCGGACATGCCCGGCATGTTCCAGTCGGTGACCAGAAAATCGTACTTGCCGCTCTTGAGCATCGGCAGGGCCGTGTTGCCATCGTCTGCTTCATCGGTGTTTGTGAAGCCCAGATCACGCAGCAGGTTCTTGATGATCCGTCGCATTGTGGAGAAATCGTCCACAATGAGGATTTTCATGTTTTTGTCCAATGGGACCTCCAGTTAGTAACACCCGGAATTCGTTCGACCTTCGCGCTCAAAGTCTAGCAGGCCGCAATTTAACCGCTTATTGTCGGACCTTTGCTTCGGTTGTAAAGCATCGGTTACCAAAAACTACAGACTGCCTCCTCGCGGACACAGAATGGACGCCTTCAGCTGTTCGACTCCTGACGCCAGTCCGACAGTCGGCCCCGAAGGCGCAGGGCCGCCTGGCTGTGAATCTGGCTCACCCGGCTCTCGCTGACGCCAAGTACCGCGCCAATCTCCTTGAGGTTCAGTTCCTCCTGGTAATACAGACTCAACACCAGCTTTTCCCGCTCCGGCAGGTCTTCAATCGCCTCGGCGAGGCTGCGCCTGAAGGCATCAGAGGACAACCCTTCAAGGGGATTATCCTGCGTCTCTGTCTGTTCTATCGGCAGCTCTCCGGATTCATTGAGCTCATCAAGGCTAAAAAGTCGGCCGCTGTTGGAATCGGAAAGATAAGAATGGTATTCCGCCAGTCCCATGCCCAGCTCTTCGGCCACTTCCAGATCCTGGGCTTCACGGCCCAGACGGTCTTCAACGGCCTTGATGGCTTGGGAAATGCGGCGGGCGTTGCGATGTACGGAACGAGGCACCCAATCGCCCTTACGGATTTCGTCCACCATGGCACCACGAATCCGGATGCCGGCGTAAGTCTCGAAGGTGGCACCTTTGGCAGAGCTATAGCGCTGGGCGGCCTCAAGCAGGCCGATCATGCCAGCCTGCATCAGGTCTTCAAGCTGAACGGATGCCGGCAGGCGGGCCATCAGGTGAAGTGCAATTTTCTTGACCAGCGGCGCATGCTGCTCGACGAGCTGTGACGGCTTCTGCGCACCCGACTGGTTATAGATTCCGAGGTTTTTCGCCAATGTCATGTATCCGGTTTCTTGTTTGGCTGGATCCGATTCAGACTTCGACGAGCCGCTCCACAAAAAATTCCAGATGTCCGCGGGGAGAGGAAGGCAGCGGCCAGCTGTCGACCTTGTCCGCCAGAGCCTTGATGGCCAGTGACGCTTTCGCCCTGGGGTAGGCATCCAGCACTGCACGCTGTCGCTGAACCGCTTTCTTCACAGCCTCATCGTAAGGCACCATTCCGACGTATTGTAGTGCCACATCCAGGAAGCGCTCGGTGACCCGGGTCAGTTTTTCGAAAAGGTGCCGGCCTTCCTGCTCGTTCCTTACCTGATTGGCAAGAATACGGAAGCGGTTGGTACCGTAGTCACGGTTCATGAGTTTGATCAGGGCGTAGCAGTCAGTGATGGACGTGGGCTCATCACAGACCACCAGTAACAATTCCTGAGACGCCCTGAGAAAGCTGACCACAGATTCCGAGATGCCGGCAGCGGTGTCCACGATCAGGACATCAATCTGATCCCCCAGCTCGCTGAACGCGTTAATCAACCCGGCATGCTCCATGGCGCTGAGCTGGGTCATCCTCTGGGTACCGGAGGAGGCAGGAACGATCTTGATGCCACCGGGACCATTCACCAGGACGTCCTTGAGATCACAGTCGCCCGCCAGAACATCCTGAAGATTTCGGTTGGCGGTAATGCCCAGCAAGACGTCGATATTGGCGAGCCCAAGGTCGGCATCGAGCAGCACCACTCTCCGGCCCTTCTGCGCCAGCGCGATTCCGAGGTTGACCGACACGTTACTTTTGCCGACCCCACCTTTGCCGCCGGAAACTCCAATCACCTGTACCGGTTGTGCTCTGCTCATACTGTTTTTTGTCTCTCGCCACGTCTAGCCGGAGGCTGTTGTTCGGACGCTCACTGGTTGTTTGTCCGGTCCGGGGTTCATGGTTTCAGGCCCCCTCTGCGACCGCCTGCTGTTGCTGGAGTGTTTTAAGCCGGTCCACGGCCAGCCGCACCAGCGGAACTGCTTCTGCGTGGTGCAGGTCTTCAGGAATCTTCTGCCCGTCCGTGTAATAGGCTACCGGCAGACCGGTTTCCATCACAAAGCCCAAAGATTCACCCAGCGTGAGGGCTTCATCAATCTTGGTCATCACACAGCCCGCAAGCTCTGCCATCTTATAGCAATGCCAGACGGATTTCATGATCCGCGGCTGACTCGTTGCCGAGACAACCAGATGCGTCTTGACATTGTGATGGCTGCGCGCCAGTTCAGCCAGCTGCTCCTGGTAGCCTTTATCCGCGCTGGTCAGCCCGGCGGTATCGATCAGCACCAGGTGTCGGTCTGACAGCTCATCCAGAATATCGTCGAGACTGTGGCTCTCGTCTACCACACGAACCGGCACGTTCAGGATGCGGCCGAAAACAAACAGCTGTTCATGAGCTGCCACCCGGTACCGGTCGGTGGTCACCAGGGCCACTGAGTCGGAACCATGCTTGAGTACATAGCGCGCGGCAAGCTTGCCAATGGTGGTGGTTTTTCCGGAACCGGTGGGGCCCACCAGTGCGTAGGCGCCACCCTCATCCAGCCATTCCATACGGGCGGTCCGGACACCAGTGCACAACATCTTTAGGGACTGTTTCCAGCCATCCTCGAGACGCCCGGCCTTGTGGCGACGGGAAATGGAGCCAGCCAATTCACTGCCCAGACCAAACTCCTGCAGGCGCTCGGCCAGCCTCTGTTGGACGGCGGTGGTGGCCGAAACCTCCGGCTCCGATTCCGGCCGGCGACCCTGCATCATATCCCGCAGCGAACTGATCTCGGCTCGCATCTGAGCCAGCTCATCGGAATAAGCTTCCCTGGGCGCGCGGGGCATCGGTTCAGGCTCATCAAAACCCGCACCCAGCGACTCCTGCACCGCAGCAAACGAGGTTCCGACATAACCAGCGCCCTGTGATGCCCGCTTTTCCCGTACTTCACGGATGCGATCCCGGGACCGGCCCAGCTCGTCTTCAAGCCGGCGATGCTGGTCGGCCTGCATTTCAGCAAGTCGGGAACCGTTTGTCGCTTCCTCAGCCTGATTGCCCAGGCGCTGACGCGCCATGTTTTCGTCATAGTCCAGCGCCGTCACAATTTCGACACCGCCATCGACCCGACGATTGGAAAGAATCACGGCATCCGGCCCCATCTGTTCACTGACCTGTTTCAGCGCCTCTGCCATGGTCTGAGCAAAAAACCGTTTTACTTTCATGATGCCTCTTCCTCCACCGGCAACGCCGTGCCGGCGCTGTCCGTTCTGTCACCCGCGCCGTTACTGGCCAACGGACGCCACGATCGTAATCTGTTTGTTATCCGGAATTTCCTGGTACGAGAGCACATGCAGTCGCTCTACTCCGTAACTGGCGAACTTCGCCAGGACTGGCCTCAAGGGCCCGGACACCAGCAGAATGGCCGGTTTGCCGAGCATCTCCTGGCGCTGAACGCTCTCCTGCAGGGAGCGCTGGAGCTTTTCAACCATATTCGGCTCCAGAACCAGGCCGATGTCCTCCTGACCGCCGGATTGTTGACTCTGCTGAACTGACTTTAGCAATAACTGTTCCAGATCCGGATCCAGGGTGATCACCGGTATCTCCGATTCGTTGCCGCAGATGCTCTGGACAATCATCCGGCGCAGGGATTGCCGGGCTACGGTGGTCAGCAGCTTCGGATCCTGACTCTTCGGATGCACGTTCACGATGGCCTCGGCAATGGACCGCATATCCCGGATCGGCACCTCTTCCTTCAAGAGGTTCTGCAGCACTTTCAGCAGCAGGCTGATGGAAACGGTGGTCGGCACCAGCTCCTCGGCCAGCTTCGGAGAAATCTTCTCCAGCTGGTCCAGCCACTTCTGGACTTCCTCGTGGCCCAGCAGTTCGTGGGCGTGCTTCTGCAATACCTGGTTAAGGTGGGTGGCAACCACCGTACTGGCGTCGACCACGGTATACCCCAGGGTCTGGGCCTGGTCCTTCTTGTCCGGCTCGATCCAGCAGGCGTCCAGACCAAACGCCGGATCCTTGCCTTCAATCCCCTCCACTTTGCCGAACACCTGGCCCGGGTCGATGGCCAACTCGCGGTCCGGATGGATTTCGGCCTCGGCAATGGTCACACCCATCAGGGTGATGCGGTAAACGTTGGGCATCAGATCCAGGTTGTCGCGAATGTGAACCGAGGGCATCAGGAAGCCCAGATCCTGGGACAGCTTCTTACGGACACCTTTTATACGGCTGAGCAACTGACCGCCCTGGGATTTATCGACCAGCGGAATCAGCCGGTAGCCCACTTCCAGACCGACAATATCGACGGTGGACACATCGTCCCAGCCCAACTCCTTGGTCTCTCCGGGTGCCGGCAGCTGACGGCCCTGATCACCGCCGGCGTCACCGCCCGGCGGCAGATCACGACCCGCGGGCCGCGGGGCAGAGCCGCCCGCGCCCCTGGCCGGGAATGCCCCCTCTTCCTCGATGGTCTGCCTCTGGTGCTTCCAGATATACCAGGCAGCGCCGGCGGCCAGTGCGCCCAGACCCAGGAAGGCCACGTGGGGCATGCCGGGAATCAGGCCGAGAATAATCAGGATCCCAGCCGCTATAGACAGCGCCTTCGGCGCACTGAACATCTGCTGGAGGATCTGGCCGCCCATGTCCTGGCTGGAGGTAACCCGTGTCACCATGATCGCGGCAGACGTGGACAGCAGCAGCGAGGGAATCTGTGCCACCAGGCCGTCACCAATAGTCAGCAGCGCATAGCGCTCCATGGCCAGACCGAAATCCAGATCGTGCTGAAGCATACCGATGGCGATACCGCCGACGATGTTGATGGCAAGAATCAGCAAGCCGGCGACAGCATCGCCTTTGACGAACTTGGACGCACCGTCCATGGAACCGTAAAAATCCGCTTCCTGGGCAATCTCGGCCCGGCGATGCTTGGCTTCGTCCTGATTAATCAGGCCGGCGTTGAGATCGGCATCAATGGCCATCTGTTTGCCAGGCATGGCATCGAGGGTAAAACGCGCGCTCACTTCGGATACACGGCCAGCGCCCTTGGTGACTACCAGGAAGTTGATGATCATGAGAA
>JAWWAT010000102.1:0-9239 GCA_033721635.1 Marinobacter sp.
ACCCTGGAGGGTGATCGCTTCGTTGCCCTCGAACAACTGGTGGCACAGATTGATTTCTGGTCGCTGATTGCCATGTCGCCGAGGGTAAACACCTTCGTGTTGGCCGGGCTGGACGCCCGACTTGAGGTAGACGAACAGGGCAACGGCAACTGGACCCGCATCATGCCCGAGAAGCAAGCGGGAGCTGCAACCGAGGAAGCAGCCGGGACCCAGGATGAACAGGCACAGGAAAGCGAGGGCGCCGGCGGCGAGCCTCTGAATTTCAGCGTTGAAAACGTTCAGATCAGCAACGCCCAGGTGCACTACACCGACAGGAGCACCGGCCAGTCGGTCACGCTGGAGAACTTCACCGTTAACGCCAGCAACATCACCCTGGGCTCCGAGTTCCCGTTGGAGATCGGGTTCCGGGTAGCCACCACCCAGCCCACGTTTGAAGTGGATGGCAACATCAGCGCCCGCCTGGCGGCCAACGAGGCGCTTAACGAGTTCGCGGTATCCGGCCTGAATGCCGTGTTCGACATGACCGGCGAGCCGTTCGGCGGCAAAGAGGTTACAGCTGAACTGGCGGGCTCTGCCAGGGCGAACCTGGAGAACGAGACAGCTAACCTGAGCGGCTTCACCGCCAGCCTGGCCAACCTGAACCTGTCTACCGATCTGGATGTTACCGGATTCGGCGACAAGCCAACCCTGAGCGGCGAGATCTCCATCGCCGAGTTCTCGCTGAAGGATCTTCTGAACAACCTCGGCCAGCCCCCGGTGGAAACCAGCGATCCGGAGGTACTTGAAGCCATCGCCTTCTCCACCGGCATCGGCGGCACGGCCGGCAAGTTGGAGCTGACTGACCTGACGTTCAAGCTGGATGACACAACTTTCAGCGGCTCTGGCAGTTACAATCTGGCCGACACTGGCATTGTCTTCCGGCTTCAGGGCGACAAACTGAATGCTGACCGTTACCTGCCACCTCAGGCAGAGGGCGAAGCTGGGGAGGCACCCGCGTCCCAGGAAACTGCTGCAGCCGGACCGGAAGGCGATCTGCTGCCCCTGGAGACCATCCGCAGCCTGTTGCTGGATATTGATCTGGGCCTCGGCCAGCTGATCGTCAGCAACCTGACCATTAACGAAATCAAGGCCAGCACCACCGCCAAAAACGGCCTGCTCAAGGTTGATGAGTTTAGTGGCAAACTCTACGAGGGCACCTTCGGCGCCAACGTAACCATCGACGCCCGCAGCGACAACCCGAAATGGACCGTGGGTTCAGACGTCACCAACGTACAGACCCTGCCCCTGCTTACCGACCTGGCGGAGGTGGACATGCTCGCCGGCGGCGCCAACCTGAAGGTAAACGCCACCACTACTGGAAACCGGATTTCAGCCTTGCGCAGCAATGCTGACGGCCAGATCAGCTTCAACCTGGCAGAGGGCGAGTTCCGCCGCATGAACCTGACCCGCATGGCCTGCCAGGGCATCGCGCTGGTCAACCAGGAAGATCTGACAACCACCGACTGGGGCACCAGCACACCGTTCAACGACATGCGTGGCACCCTTGATATCAATGGCAACATCCTGAACAACACCGACCTGGTGGCAGCACTGGCCGGCATGCGCCTTGATGGCAATGGCACTGTCGACATGGCCCAGAGCCAGCTGGACTATGAGCTAGGTCTGAGGGTCGTCGGCGAGATCCACAGGGACAACGCCTGCCGTGTCACCGAATACGTGGAAAATGCGGTAATTCCTGTGGAGTGCCGGGGCAACTTCGCGGAGGACCCGGCCGGCCTGTGCTCTTTCGACGGATCGCGCTTCCGGGACACCCTGAAAACCATTGCAGAAAACGCCGCCAAGGCGAAAGCGCGAGAGGAAGTGGACAAGGCAAAAGCCAAAGCAGAGGAAAAGGTGCAGGAAAAGATCGAAGAACAGCTTGGCGATAAACTGAAAGGCCTGTTCAACTGATGCCCGACCGTTTCGCCGACAAACTGCTGCAATGGTACGACAGCCACGGCCGGCACGACCTGCCGTGGCACCACAACCGGAACGCTTACCGGGTTTGGGTCTCAGAAATCATGTTGCAGCAAACTCAGGTAACCACCGTTATTCCCTATTTTGAGGCTTTCATGGAACGTTTCCCGAACGTCCATGCTCTGGCCGAAGCCCCCGTGGATGATGTGCTCAGCCACTGGTCCGGCCTGGGTTACTACGCCCGGGCCCGCAACCTACAAAAGGCTGCGCGAACGGTGGTGCGGGAGTTCGACGGTGAGTTCCCACAATCCCAGGAAGAACTTGAATCCCTGACCGGAATCGGCCGTTCCACTGCCGCCGCCATACTGGCCCAGGCCTTCGGCATTCGCGCTGCCATTCTGGATGGCAATGTGAAACGGGTCCTGGCGCGCTACCACGCCATTCCCGGCTGGCCCGGACAGACCGCCGTGCTCAATCAACTCTGGCAACGGGCGGAAGAGCATACTCCTGAACACCGGGTGCGTGACTACACTCAGGGCATCATGGACCTGGGCGCCATGGTGTGTACCCGCAGCCGACCGGCCTGCGACAGTTGCCCGCTGCAGGAAGACTGCAACGCCTACGCCCAGGGTGAAACATCACTCTACCCCGGCTCCAAACCGAAAAAAGCCAAGCCGGAGAAAACCACCTGGATGGTCATCCTCGAGGACCGCGAGGGGCGCATCCTGCTGGAACGTCGCCCGCCCAGTGGCATCTGGGGCGGCCTCTGGAGCCTGCCGGAACTGGACCCGGCCTATGGCGCCGATGAGCTTCAGGAAGCCTGCGAACAGAGCCTGGGGCTGGACTGCGGAGAGCCGGAACTGATCAGCGGCTTTCGCCATACCTTTTCCCACTACCACCTGCACATTCAGCCGGCGCGCCTGAACGTCACCGGACGGGCCAACTCTGTTGCAGACAGGGATCATCTGAAATGGCTGCATCGCCATGAAGCCCTGAACCTCGGTCTGCCGGCGCCGATCCGGTCGCTGCTCACTGAACCCGAGCAAGCCGCCCTGCTCTGAACCGGACTGCTAACGCCCTAACCCGTATCGATCTGTTATCATCACCGCCAGCAACATTTGCCAACAGGAGCCACCATGAGCCGTACCGTTTTCTGCCGCAAATACCAGAAAGAACTGGAAGGCCTGGACTTCCCGCCCATGCCCGGCGCCAAGGGCCAGGATATCTTCGAGAACATTTCCAAGCAGGCCTGGGAAGAATGGCAGGCCCAGCAGACCATGCTGATCAACGAAAAACACCTGAGCCTGATGGACCCAAATACTCGCAAGTACCTGCAGGCGCAGATGGAACATTTCTTCAACAACGAGCCCTTCGACAAGGCCGAAGGCTACGTTCCACCGGAACAATAACGCCGGATTGATCAAAGCCTGAGCATGCCTGAAAAGATTCAGAAATTTTTCCGGCCTAGCCTTGACTCAAAACATCGAAACCGGTTTAATAGCGCCCCGTTGCACAGCAGTAGCGCAACATGCCCGGATAGCTCAGTTGGTAGAGCAGGGGATTGAAAATCCCCGTGTCGGTGGTTCGATTCCGCCTCCGGGCACCATTAAGAATTCAGACAAAACCCGCCATGCGCGGGTTTTGTTGTTTCTGGCATCGGAGCAATTGCACTCACGCCGAGACTGTCTGCGCGTAACTCGCCCTGGGATCAATGCGCTCTTCCATCAGCCGTCGCTCACACAAGGCTCTTTTCAGTTCTGAGTAATTCGTGGGGCTCGGATCCTCTTCGTAGCGTTCCTGAGCCAGTCTCGCCAGGTCACATTTATCGAGCCATTTCTCGATCAGCTCTGCAGTTTTCATAGCCACCTCGTTCATTTGAATTGACTCGGCCAGCATAAAGTCCCGGGCCTTCAATCATCCCGGTTGTTTTTCGCATCAATTGTGGCGAATCATGGAGGGCGCGAGGATCAGGAACGAAAAAGCCCGCTTGATGCGGGCTTTGGGGTGTTTACCGAGCTTTGCCTTTTATTCGCTCACGACGGTCACCGGACGGTGAGCATGCCGGACCACCTTCTCACTGACACTGCCAAGAGTGAGACTTCTCAGCATTGAGTCGCCTCGCCGGCCCAGGAACATGTGGGAGCCGGGATTTTCATCGAGATACTCGACAATTTCCTTGGCTGGGTCCCCCTTGAGCAGAACTTCGTCCGACGGCTCAACAATCCCGCTTACCGCCTGCTTCGCGGCATCAAATGCCTTGCGTCCGTATTCGTTGGCTTCTTCGTCAATGTCACTCTGCGGTATACCACTTATGATCAGTCTCTCGAGCTTGGTACCGGGGAAGACGGCAAGCAGTTTGAGTGGGTGGCTGGTCGCTTTGGCAAGCTCCGCTGCCATTTTTGCGGCGTGTAACGAATGCTCTGAACCGTCGCACGCGACTACAATGCTTTGAGTACCGTTAGCCATACTCCTCTCTCCCTTCCTGTTGGATGTATTTTCAACATAACACTGATGCGCTAGCCGGATGCTTGACCCAAGTCATACACCCGGATGACTCCTTGTGGGGCTTAAATTTCCGTTGAACACCATTCATTCCCTGGAATGCTATGACTCAGTGTAGATGACAAGACATCAAAATCTATCCAGAAGATCCCCAAAGTGGGTAATGCCCGGAATTTATACTTATTGCAGGAACCTGTGGCACCATCGATTCTTGCGCTGCCAAGACGGCAATAGATAAAAAGGAGTGATTAGAATGCTGATGGCCATTGGGGCGATCATTGCGGGTTTGATTCTGCTGGTGTGGAGTGCGGACAAATTTGTCGAAGGCTCGGCTACCACAGCCAGCCACTTCGGTATGCCTCCACTGCTAATCGGCATGGTTGTGGTGGGCTTCGGCACATCTGCGCCGGAGATGGCCGTGTCGGCCCTCGCCGCTTCCCAGGGCAATCCGGGGCTGGCGCTGGGCAACGCCTATGGCTCGAATATCACCAACATTGCCCTGATTCTCGGCATCACAGCAGTATTGGCGCCCATCGCGGTGCACTCGCAAGTCATGCGCAAGGAACTGCCGATCCTGATTCTGGTCACCGCCTTTGCCGGCTGGCAGCTTTGGGACGGAGAGCTTAGCCGGATGGACGCCGTCGGCCTCATGCTCGTCTTCGTGGTGCTGATCGGCTGGAGCATCTATCAAGGCATCCGGCAACCGGATGATGCCATGGCCACAGAGATGAAGGAAGAAATCCACGCCTTGCCGCTCCGCAAGGCACTGTTGTGGCTTGTGGTCGGACTGCTGCTGTTGATTGTCAGCTCCCGAATTCTGGTGTGGGGCGCCGTTGATCTGGCCACCATGTTCGGCATCAGCGATCTGGTTATCGGCCTTACCATTGTGGCCATTGGCACCTCACTCCCTGAGCTGGCCTCGTCCATCATCGCCGCCCGCAAGGGTGAACACGATCTGGCCCTGGGCAATATTCTGGGCTCCAACCTGTTCAACACTCTGGCCGTTGTGGGCATTGCGGGGTTGATTGCGCCCATGTCGGTGGCACCTGAGGTCCTTACCCGAGACTTCCCGGTTATGGCGGTCCTCACCCTGGTTCTGTTTGCAATGTGCTATGGCTTCCGTGGCCCTGGGCGCATTAACCGGTTTGAGGGCGGCGGCCTGCTGCTTGCCTTCGTGGCCTATACGGTGTATCTGTTGGCCTTTTGAGGAGCGAGAATTATGTCACTGGCAGCCTGGCTGACCTTTCTTGTTGCGGCCGTTCTGATCAGCGTTTCCCCGGGCGCCGGGGCGATCAATACCATGAGCAATGGCATGCGTTACGGTGTTCGCCGTTCGCTACCGGCCATCATGGGACTGCAGCTTGGTTTCGGGATCCAGATTCTGCTGGTGGGCGCCGGGCTGGGCGCCATCATTGCCTCCTCGAACACCGCTTTGTCGGTCATCAAGTGGCTGGGTGTTGCCTATCTGATCTGGCTGGGTATTTCCAAATGGCGCGAGCCGGTGATGGAATCCATGGACGATGACCGTCAGCCCGTGAGCGGCCACAAAAGGTTCTGGAATGCGGTGTTTGTGAACCTCACCAACCCCAAGGCCACGGTCTTTCTCGTGGCCCTGTTCCCTCAGTTTCTGGTGGCTGGAGCCCCCCATGGCCCGCAGCTGGTTACCATGGGCGCTACCCTGATCCTGGTGGATTGCCTGGTGATGCTGGGCTATGCCCTGCTCGCCAGCCAACTGTTCCGGTTCATGACCACCGCCCGCCGCCAGCGACAGATGAACCGGGTGTTTGGCGGGCTATTCGTCACCGCTGCTGTCGCCCTGGCCAGCTTCAAGCGCGCCTGATGTCGGGTGAAATCAGCGCAGGATGCATTCGCGGCTCAGCTTCTGGCTGACCGTTCTGCGCTGCTGCCTGAGGCTATTTCCCCTGTCATTGCTATACCCGGCCCGTAGCTTGGACTGGATCCGGTCCAGTTTGCTTCTGTAGGTTTCGCAGGTCTTCTCCAGCTCTGCATCGGCCTTTTCTTTTGCCGTTACTCCGGAACCCCTCGGGCGACCGGAGGCAAGTAGGCCTTCAACCTCTTTGCGGATTCCTGACACGCGTTTGCCTTGCCCGAGGTTCTCCGACATCGGCAGTGTGACAGGCGCCTGCACTTGGAGCTGTTTATGGGGAATTTCTCCCGGTGGGTAATCTGAAAAGTGCGCCACTCCCCGGCTGTCTATCCAGGTATAGACCTCGGCGCTTGTTACTGAAGCAAGAAAAAAAGACAACACGAGACCAGCCATCATCCTTGGCATACGGTTCCACTCCCTGTGGTTTGGTAACTTGGTGGGGCAGTATAGCGAAAAAAGCCGCTAACTTGGGGTCACAATAAAATGGGGTCAGATGAAAAGTTCATCTGACCCCAGACTCAATCTACTGATCCAGAAGCTCAATCCAGTGCTGCACCGGGACCGGTGATTTGGTCTCCAGGTGCATTTGGCAACCGATGTTGGCGGTTACAATGCGATCCGGATTATCGACGGTCAAAGCCTTCAGCTTGTTGCCCAGCAGCTTCTGGCTCATTTCCGGCTGGGTCACCGAATAGGTGCCCGCGGACCCACAGCAGAGGTGCTTGTCTTTAGTTGCCGCGAGATTGACACCGGCGCGGGTCAGTACCTGTTCCACCACACCGTTCTGCTTCATGGCGTGCTGCAATGTGCAGGGGCAATGGAACGCCACCTTGCCCGGATCCTGGCGCACCTTAAGCTTTTCAAGGTCCTGCTTCAGCAGGAAGGCGCCCAGATCGGTGCACAGCTCGCTGACCTTTTGCGCCTTGGCGGCGTAGACCGGATCGTCTTTCAGCAGATGACCGTAATCCTGAACCATGGCGCCGCAGCCAGACGCCGTCATCACGATCGCTTCCGCACCCGCTTCGATAGCCGGCCACCAGGCATCAATGTTCTGGCGCATTCTTTCCAGGCCTTTCTCATGCTCGGAAAGGTGGTAGTTGACGGCGCCACAACAGCCGGCCTCGGGCGCTTCCACCATGGTAATACCAAGGCGATCCAGAACCCGGGCGGCAGAGGCATTGGTGTTCGGAGTGGCCGAAGGCTGCACGCAGCCCGCCAGGGCCAGCACAATCCGGCTATGACTGGCCGCCGGCCATGGGTTGGCCTGTTTTCTCGGCGGTACCTTGGTGCGAAGTCCTCCCGGCAGCACCGGCCGGAAGATCTGCCCCATCCGAAGCAGCACGCCGAACAACTGGCGATTCGGAATCACCCTGGCCAGAGCCCAGCGCAGCCATTTGTCTTTTGGTTTCCGGGGCAGTTCCTTTTCCATCAAGCCACGGCTGATATCCACCAGACGTCCATACTGAACCCCTGAAGGGCAGGTAGTCTCGCAGCTCCGGCAGGTGAGGCACCGATCCAGGTGTTCCTGGGTTTTCTCGGTGACTTCCGCCCCTTCCAGGAACATCTTCATCAGGTAGATCCGGCCTCGCGGGCCGTCACGCTCGTCGTTCAGCTCCTGGTAGGTCGGGCAGGTGGCGGTGCAGAAGCCACAGTGCACACAGGCCCGCAGGATGGACTCGGCTTCCTGGCCTTCCTTGGTGTTGGCAAATTGTTGAACCAGATTCGTTTGCATAATTACAACCAGCTGTATAAGCGTCCGGGATTGAAGATGTTGTCCGGATCAAAGGCAGTCTTGATTCGGCGCTGGATGCCTTTTAGCGCCTCCGGCTGATGCTGCATCACCTCACCAGTGCGGTCGCCACCCCGGAACAGGCTGACCTGGCCACCGGCGGCACGGGCGGCAGGTTCCAGGTCCTTCAGTTCACCAGCACCACGGTACCAGCGCTGGGAACCGGCCCAGTCGATGAACCAGTTGCCCTCCAGTTCTGGCATCGCTGCAGTTGAGCCCACAGAAAAGCGCCACAGGGGCACATCGTTACCGGCAAAAAACTCGTGGTGGAAATCCTGAACTTGCTGCCAGAATTTATCGCCCTGCTCCATCACTTCACCGGACCACTTTTCAGCCGTGGCTTCCACACCCGATTTCGCACCGGCCAGGCGCAAGTAGACCTTGCCGTCCACCCAGCAGGCTGCCGTGATCGGCTTGGGCTCAGCGGCGCGGCTGTTCATGTAGCGAATCACCTCGTCCATGGCCATTTCCTGGACCAGAGTCAGGGAGGCGGCAGGCTTGGGCATGACTTTCATGCTGATTTCGGTGATCGCGCCCAGGGTGCCAAGTGCGCCGGCCTGTAGCCGGGAGACGTCGTAGCCGGCCACGTTTTTCATCACCTGGCCGCCAAAGCGAAGGTGTTCACCTTTGCCATTGAGCAGCCGGATACCCAGGACCTGGTCCCGCACCGAGCCGGCCCAGGGTCGCCCAGGCCCAGAAAGATTGCAGGCCAGGGTGCCACCGATGGTGGAGGCAGCACCAAAATGGGGTGGCTCAAAATGCAGGCACTGACCTTCTTCAGCCAGAGTCGCCTCGATCTCGCTCAGCGGCGTGCCAGCGCGTACCGTCAGCACCAGCTCTACCGGGTGGTAATCCACGATGCCGGTGTGCTCGCCCACGCTGAGGGTTCCGGCATCGGAATCGGCATCACGCCCCATGAAGGCCTTGGTGCCACCGCCGACAATGTTGAGTTTGTGCCCGCTGTCCCGGGCCTGGAGCACCTGCTCCTTCAATTGTTGGGAAATATCAGCCATGGGCGGCTTCCGTATGGTCGTGCGTGTGTTGTTTGTGCTCGAGTGAGCGGTATTCCTGGCAGAACCGCAGGGCCGGTACGCCCTTGCCCGG
>JAWWAT010000103.1:0-9221 GCA_033721635.1 Marinobacter sp.
GAATCTCCGGCTATGATCATTCAGGGGGAAAACGATGAATACGGAGTGCCTGAGCAGGTGACAGACATCGTTGCCGGCATCGGGGCAAGCGCCCGCGGCGTCTTTCTTGAAGATGCAGGGCACTCTCCGCACCTGGAAAAGCAGGACCAGGTAGTAGACCTTCTATACGACTTTTTGCGTAGCGAGGGTGTAGTTAAAAACTGCAATTAAGTGTTGACGTTTACGTATACGTCAATCTAATCTGGTAAACAGATAAAACGCACAAAAATAACAAAGGTAGATTGGCTCATGAGTGAACAGTTCGTTCTGGAGACCCGTAACCTTGTCAAGGAATTCAAGGGCTTTGTTGCGGTCGACGACGTGAACCTGAAGGTTCAGAAAGGCCATATTCACGCCCTGATCGGTCCCAACGGTGCCGGCAAGACCACGGTCTTCAATCTGCTCACCAAGTTCCTGATTCCCACTCGCGGCCAGATCCTGTTCAAGGGCGCAGACATCACCCCGATGAAATCCGCCGCTATCGCTCGTCAGGGCATCGTTCGCTCGTTCCAGATTTCAGCCGTATTCCCGCACATGACTGCGCTGGAGAACATCCGCGTGGCACTGCAGACCTTCGAGGGTACCTCCTTCAGTTTCTGGAAATCCGGCAATTCTCTGCACAAGCTCAACCAGCGCTGCATGGAGCTTCTGGATGCGGTGGGGCTGGCGGAGTTTGCCAACACCACAACCGTAGAACTGGCTTACGGGCGTAAACGGGCGCTTGAATTGGCGACGACCCTTGCCATGGAACCGGAACTTCTTCTACTGGACGAGCCGACCCAGGGCATGGGCTCGGAAGATGTCGAGCGTGTTGTGGAACTGGTCCGCAAGGCGGCAGCAGGACGCACCGTGCTTATGGTTGAGCACAATCTCAGCGTGGTTAGCAAACTGTGCGACCGTATCACCGTGCTGGCCCAGGGCGCAGTTCTGACCGAGGGTGATTATGCCGCCGTTTCTGCGGATCCCAAGGTGCGCGAGGTGTACATGGGCAGTGACGGTAGTGGAGAGCGGGGTACTACCGCTGAAAGCGAGCAGTCGGAGGCGGCGCAATGAGCAGTAATTCAGATCGCGAATACGAACAGCTCCGCCTTTCGGGACTCCACGCCTTCTACGGCGAATCCCATATCCTCCATGGCATCGACATGGTGGTGCATCGCGGAGAGCTGGTGACCCTGCTGGGCCGAAACGGCGCTGGCCGGAGCACGACCCTTAAAGCCATCATGAACATGGTTGGCCGGCGAACCGGCTCCATCATGATCAACGGTGAGGAGACCATGTCCTGTGCGCCTCACCATATTGCCAGGTTGGGTGTCGGGTATTGCCCCGAACATCGGGGCATTTTTTCCTCGCTGAGTGTCCAGGAAAACCTGACACTGCCGCCGGTAGTGCGCAGTGGCGGCATGAGCCTGGAAGAAATCTACAACATGTTCCCCAACCTCTATGAGCGACGTTTCAGCCAGGGCACCAAGCTGTCCGGTGGCGAACAGCAAATGCTGGCGATGGCCCGTATTCTACGTACCGGCGCCAACATGCTGTTGCTGGATGAAATTACCGAGGGGCTGGCCCCGGTTATTGTAGAAAAGCTGGGAGAGGTCCTGATTGCACTGAAAAACAAGGGCCTGACCATTGTCCTGGTTGAGCAGAATTTCCACTTCGCAGCACCGTTAGCCGACCGTCATTACGTTGTTGAGCACGGTCAGATTGTGGAAGAAATCAGCGCCAACGAACTGAGTGCCAAGCAGTCGGTGCTGGATAGCTATTTGGGGGTCTGATCCCGGATAGGACGAGAGCAAGAAAAGTAACAACAACCCGAACCAACGCAAGACAGTAGCGGAGATACAACAATGACAATGATGAAAAAGCTTCTGACATCAGCCGTTGCATCAGCCATGATGGCAAGCGGAGCCCAGGCAGCCATTTCCAACGACACGGTCAAGATCGGTTACCTGGCAGACATGTCAGGCACCTATCGTGATCTGGCAGGTCCTAACGGCCTGAAAGCCCTGGAAATGGCCATTGCCGATTTCGGTGGGCAGGTAAACGGCGCCAAGATCGAAGTGGTCAGCGCTGACGACCGTAACAGCCCGGATACCTCCTCCAGCACCGTTCGTCGCTGGGTTGAGAATGAAAACGTCGACATGGTGGCCGGTATGGTTGCCTCCTCTGTTTCCATTGCCGTGAGCAAGATCCTGGAAGAGAACGATCGTCTCGGTATCATCTCCGGTTCAGCAGCTTCCAGCATCACCAACGAGCACTGTACTCCGAACCATATCCACTATGTGTACGACACCTATCCGCTGGCCAACGGTACCGCCAGTGCGGTGGTTCAGGAAGGCGGCAAAACCTGGTACATGCTGACTGCCGACTATGCCTTCGGCCACGCGCTGGAAGGCGACGTGACCCGCGTTGTTGAGGCTAATGGCGGTGAAGTTGTCGGCACGGTACGCCATCCGTTCCCGACCCAGGACTTCTCTTCCTTCATCCTGCAGGCCCAGGCCTCCGGTGCGGATGTTATTGGTCTGGCAAACGCCGGTGCTGATACCACCAACGCCATCACCACCGCCAGTGAGTTCGGCGTCACCCAGTCTGGCCAGACCCTCGCAGCCCTGCTTCTGTTCCTGACCGACGTGCACGCATTGGGTGCGGAAACCGCCCAGGGCATCCAGCTGACCACCGGTTGGTACTGGGACATGAACGATGAGACCCGTGAGTGGTCGGATCGATTCATGGAAGAAACCGGCGTACGCCCGACCATGGTTCACGCGGGTGTCTACTCCAGCACCATGCAGTACCTGAAAGCCGTTGAGGCCACAGGTTCTGATGATGCCCAGACCGTACGTAAGCAAATGATGGACACGCCCATCAACGACATGTTTGCCAAGAACGGCAAGATCCGTGTTGATGGCCGCATGGTGCACGATATGTACCTGGCGGAAGTGAAAACCCCGGCTGAGTCCAAGAATGAGTGGGATCTGTATAAGATTCTGCGGACCATCCCGGCGGAAGAATCTTACCGTCCGCTCTCTGAGAGCAAGTGCAAGCTGGTCAATATGTAAAAGCGACCGTTTGGGTTTCGCCCTGCAACAGGGCAGGGCGAACCCATGAAAACGGAAAAGAACAAAGCCAAAAAACAATCCCTGTGCTGCTTCTGGAGTTAGCCCAATGTCCATGATTTTCGGCGTCCCTTTAGCTGTGCTATCCGGCCAGCTGCTGATCGGAATCATCAACGGCGCCTTTTACGCCCTACTGAGCCTTGGGCTCGCGGTCATCTTCGGTCTGCTGAAGATCATCAACTTTGCCCATGGTGCCATGTACATGCTCGGCGCCATGACCACCGTCCTGATGTTCGACTATCTGGGCGTAAATTACTGGGTCGCGCTCTTGCTGGCCCCACTGCTGGTTGGCGCCTTTGGGGTCGTCATCGAGTATTTCCTGCTACGCCGCATAGCGGGTCAGGACCATATATACAGCCTGCTTTTGACCTTCGGTGTTGCGCTGATCATCACCGGCGTGCTGGTCAACTGGTTTGGTGTGTCTGGCCTGCGCTACACCATGCCTGACATGTTCAAAGGTGGCGTGAATCTCGGCTTTATGTTCATGCCGTATTATCGGGCGTGGGTTATCGTTGCCGCGTTGGTCGTCTGTTTTGCAACCTGGTTTGTGATTGAAAAAACCAAGCTGGGTGCCTATCTGCGCGCTGGTACCGAGGATTCCCAGCTCATGCAGGGTTTTGGCATTAACGTTCCCTTGCTGATCAGCCTGACTTACGGGTTTGGTGTGGCGTTGGCGGCGTTCGCCGGAGTCCTGGCCGCTCCGATCTATTCGGTCACACCGGTGATGGGCTCGGCCACTCTGATTACAGTGTTTGCAGTGGTGGTTATCGGGGGTATGGGCTCCATCGGCGGCGCTATCATCACCGGTATCCTGATGGGCGTGATTGAAGGCCTCACCAAAACGTTCTATCCGCCGGCATCTTCGGCAGTCATTTTCCTGGTCATGGTTCTGGTACTGATGTTCCGGCCCAGTGGCTTGTTCGGTAAGGAGGCATAATCATGAATCAGCCAGTCAATTCCGCCGACATTCACAAGGCTATTGTTCGGGATCAGGCAGCCCAGGACCGCAAGAAGATGATACTCAACGGCGTGCTGTTGCTCATCCTGCTCGCTGCGCCGTTCTTAATCTATCCGGTCTTCCTAATGAAGATCCTGTGTTTTGCGCTTTTTGCGGTGGCCTTCAACCTTCTGTTCGGGTTCACCGGCCTGCTGTCATTCGGGCATGCAGCGTTCCTCGCCACCGGCGGCTATACCACGGGTTATCTACTCAGCAACTTCTCCGGCCTCTCCACCGAGATGGGTATTGTCGCGGGTACCGTGGCAGCGACGTTGCTGGGTGTGTGTTTTGCCCTGTTGTCGATCCGTCGGCAGGGTATCTACTTCGCAATGGTGACCCTCGCCCTGGCGCAGCTGGTGTATTTCTTCTTCGTGCAGTCCGAGTTCACCGGGGGCGAGGACGGAATGCACGGTATCCCCCGTGGTGAGCTTCTGGGCTTCATCGATCTGGCGAATAATTACAACATGTACTATTTCGTCCTGGCGGTGTTCATCGGCTGCTACCTGCTGGTTCAGAGGATTGTGAACAGCCCGTTTGGTCAGGTTCTGAAGGCGATCAAACAGAATGAACCGCGCGCGGTCTCCCTTGGCTACAATGTCGACCGTTACAAAGTCCTGGCCTTTGTGATTTCAGCCGCACTGGCGGGGCTTGCCGGTTCCATGAAATCCGTCGTTTTCCAGCTGGCCTCCCTCTACGATGCCCATTGGCACATGTCGGGTGAAGTTATCCTGATGACTCTGGTTGGCGGCATGGGAACACTACTCGGCCCGGTCGTTGGCGCCACCTTCGTGGTCAACATCGAGTACCAGCTGTCCCAGGGTGCGCTCCGTGACTGGGTAGACCCGATCCTCGGTGTAATCTTCGTGATTACCGTTCTGGCCTTCCGTAGCGGCATCGTGGGTGAGATTCAGAAGTTTGTGAAAAAGAATCTGGGCTGAAGCCTGCTGCAAACCCGAAAACCAGAAGGGCCACCTTTCGAGGTGGCCCTTCTGCATTGAGGGGCTGGGTTGTTTTGCGGTCTGCTAGAATTCGGCCAGACGACTGGGTGTTCCCACATAGACATAAACGGCGGAATCGCCGCGGAAAGCCACCCTGTGAATCGATACGTTCGGTGTGCCCGCTTCTGAGGTGCTGAATCGGGTCACCATCCCGGCATTTTCGCCATCCCTTATTCTCTCGCCTTCCTCGCTTGTCCAGCTATTTCCCAGGCATTCTCCCATCCAGTTTACAGCTGTGTTGTACCTTGTCGTGGCAATCTCATCGTTTCGAGCCTTGCCGGAGCATACATAGGCGCTGTCGTTATTTGCCCAGCTCCAGATCTCGCAGTTTCCCCGTATCAACTGCACCTTGGCATTGTAGACAGTGACTGAGCGTAGGCTGCTGGCACTGCCCCGATATTGCTCGAATCGTGAAGGATAGTCAGCAACGATGCCTTTCAGTGAAGCGCAGGGATCCTCGACCCCCACCGATACCGTATCCTGAAAAGAGCATCCCGCCAGGGAAACTCCCACCATTACCGAAGCAATTGTCATGATCTTGCGGATGGTCATGTGTTGGCTTATTCCTTGAAGGATTTTTGAAGCTCTCGCACAGCAACTCGGGAAAATTCCTTGGTTGCCTGTTCAAGAGATGTCGGATCAACGGTACTGGAAAACATTTGCCAGATGGCCTCGCCAGATGCCGTCTCGAACAGTGATGTTCTGAGAATGTATTCCGTGGTCTCCTCGTACCGATCGGGAATCGTCATCGTCTCCATGTAAGTGACGGACGCCAGCGCGCCGATGTTGGTGACGACAGGGTTAAACACCACCTGGTTGGGAATATGCTCAATCTGCCGGTTCTTTCGCACCAATGAGACAGTCAGAACACCGTCGGCTGTCTGCGTCTCCAGGCGCTCTTTAACTTTCTCTCGAAGTGCGTCTGAATCTTCCCAGGGCAAGGAAGGTGCCGGGCCATAGGCTTCAGCTTGGTAGCCGGCGGCGCGCAGCCGGGAAACCAACGCTGCTTCCATGAGCGACCTGCTGTTTTCGTTAGGGCTAATGGCGAGGACCAGAAGGTTTTTGGGGGCATCAGAAACATTCGGAGCCTTACTGACACTCTTCACTTCCGGACCCGAGGCACAACCGGCAAGAAAAAGTGCAGTGAAGATAATGGTAAGCAAAAAACGAGGGTAAATTGGCGGTCTCATCGGCAAGTCCATTCGTGGAAAGTCCATGGATGGAACTGTTTTTATCCAGCCCCGGTATTATTTAAAGCAAATATAGCAAAGTTTTGGGGACATTCGATTGTTGCCGAAAACCGACCAGGACAGCACAGATTGAGTTGGGGCCAATAAAAGTCGAGGCAGCAATGGCCCGGGATAAGCCTGTTGTCTAATCTTAGTGCGGGCGTTCGGTATTCGAGCGAGGAGTAAACATTCACGGAGAGACAATAATGCGGTTTTTTTCAAGGTCAGAAGCTGGCTTCAGGAAAGGCGTGTCCCTATTACTTCTGATACTGGCTCCGATCACCCTGCTTGGATGTTCCGAGCCCCAGGAAGCCAGGCAAGCGAGCCCCGTTGCTGTATCCGTGGTGGTGCTTCAGGCCAGCGAAATCCGACCTTCACGGGAGTTTGTTGCCAGAACGGCCGCCTCTGCCAAAGCCGATATTACGCCTCGAATAGAAGCAGAGATTCAGGAGATTCTTTTTACTGAGGGGGCGCAAGTCAGCCGGGGTGAGCTCCTGATCCGGCTTGAGGACACCCGCGCAAGCGCTGATCTTCAGCAGGCGGATGCTGAACTTGCCGCCGCTCGCGCCGAGATGGAATCTGCAACCCGAAATCTCAGGCGGGGGGAAGAGGTTTCGGAGAAAGGCTTCCTGTCGGCTGCGGACCTGGACAAGCTCAAAGACCGCTTCAGCGCAGCTGAAAGCCGCCTTAAGGCTGCCGAGGCCGCAGTTCAGAAGGCAGGAACTAACCTCGAGTACGCTGAAATACGAGCACCTTTCGATGGCTGGATCGGCCGCCTGAACTACGACGTGGGAGCAGTGGTCAGTCCTTCTACCGGGCCCATAACGTCGGTCTTGGTAACCGACCCTGTTTACGTTGAATTCCAGGTCAATGAGGCCGATTTTGTCAGCTTCCGTCGCAGAGGCGCCGAATCCGCAGAGTCGTTCTCGAAGTCTCTCGGGCTCTCTTTGACCTTGCCAGATGGCGAGCGCTATGAGCAGGTTGGTGTCCTGGATTTCGCAGACGTCCAGACCGACGCCAGCACAGGCACCGTTGCGATGCGAGCCGTCTTCCCCAATCCCGATGCGGTGTTGGTCCCAGGTCTCTACGTAACACTCCGGGTTGAGGGACAGTCGGGTGAGGCCAAGGTGCTCGTTCCTCAGGTAGCGGTTCAGGAGACCCTTGAGGGCACGTTTGTGCTGGTGGTGGATGACCAGAACCAGGTTGCCCAGCACTTCATCCAGACGGGAGCCCGAGAGGGAGCGCTGCTAGTGGTCAATACTGGTTTGGAAGATGGCGACCGGGTGATTGTGGAGGGCCTTCAGAAAGTCCGTCCCGGGGTCACGGTCAGCGCTGCTGAAAAACAGATTGATCCGCAAACTGGAGCGCTCATCCAGATGGGTGAGGCAAACCAATGATCAGCAGCGTTTTCATCCACCGACCGAAGTTCGCGTTTGTTATTTCCATCCTGATCACTCTGGCCGGGCTACTGGCGTTACGCATTCTGCCGGTCAACATGTATCCGGACATGGCCCCGCCGCAGGTTCAGGTTACCGCGTCGCTCCCGGGCGCCAGTGCCCAGGTGGTGGAAGAGGCGGTTATCCGGCCCGTAGAGCAACAGCTGAACGGGGTGGAGGGCATGATCTATATCGAGTCCACAGCCTCCAGTGATGGCACGGCCAAGATCACGATTACCTTCGAGAGCGGGACCGATACAGACATTGCACAGGTAAACGTCCAGAACCGCGTTGCCCTGGCGGAACCGTTTTTGCCCGACGAAGTCCGGAGGCAAGGTGTGGTGGTCAGCAAACAGGCCGGAAACATGCTGCTGGGTATCAACCTGACCTCCGAGCGACCGGATCTGGATGGCGTGTTTCTCAGCAACTACGCCTCCAACAACCTTGTCGAAGCCCTTGGTCGAGTGCCGGGGGTGGGGTCGGCGGAAGTGATGGGAGCAAAGGACTACAGTATGCGAGTCTGGCTGGACCCCCGCCGGATGGCCTCACTGGATGTGACTGTCACGGAGGTCGCAGCTGCGCTTCGTGAGCAGAATCAGATTGTCGCGGCGGGCAAACTCGGCCAGCCGCCAGTGCCCGAGGGCCAACAGTTTGTCTACAGTATCCAGACCCGGGAACGGCTGTCAGATCCTGAAGAGTTCTCCCAGACCATCCTGCGCTCAAGGCCGGATGGCGGCTTTGTGCGCCTCAGGGACGTTGGGCGTATCGAACTGGGTTCACGCTCCTATACGTCGACCGCGAAACTTAACAACCAGGACACGGCATTCCTGGTGATTTACCAACTTCCCGACGCCAATGCGCTGGAGGTGGCTGAGCGGGTAAAAACGCTGGTTGAAGAGGCCTCTGCCAGTTTTCCGGAGGGCGTGAAACACACCGTACTGTACGACACCACGGAATTCATCAGCCGCTCCATCAGTGAGGTCATCGTTACCCTGTTCCAGGCTGTCGGCCTGGTTATCCTGGTGGTGTTCCTGTTTCTGCAGAACTGGCGGGCCACGCTGATTCCCAGTATTGCCATCCCGGTCTCTCTCATTGGCACCTTTGCCGTTATGTCGGTGCTTGGCTACTCCATCAATACCATCACGCTGTTCGGGCTGGTTCTGGCGATCGGCATTGTGGTGGATGACGCCATTGTGGTTATCGAGAACGTGGAACGTATTCTTGTCGAAGAGAAGCTGCCGATACGCGAGGCGGTCACCAAGGCGATGGCGGAAGTCACGGGGCCGGTAATTGCCACCACGCTGGTATTGCTGGCCGTGTTCGTGCCAGTTGCGTTCATGCCCGGAATAACCGGCAAGTTATACCAGCAGTTTTCGGTCACCATTTCGGTGGCGGTGATCATCTCCTCA
>JAWWAT010000104.1:0-9220 GCA_033721635.1 Marinobacter sp.
CCGAAGGCTGGGCCTGGGAGGCGCCCGCAAGAAGAAGATCCGGGATCTGGAGAAACAGCTTGAAGCGCTGAAAACGGCGCCCGAGGATCTGGACCCCGCATTCAGTCATGAGGACCAGATCCAGGTACTCGAGGAGGAAATCGCGCGACTGAAAGCAAACGTCCGCCGCATTCCCTTCATCGACGAAATCGACCTGCGCTATCGCCAGCATCTGAAAAAGCCGCAGCCGGCTACCAGTGCCGTCATGTTCTGCCTGATGGACGTGTCCGGGTCCATGACCCAGATGCACAAGGACATCGCCAAGCGCTTTTTTATCCTGCTGTACCTGTTCCTGAAGAAGAACTACAAGAAGATCGAAGTGGTCTTCATCCGGCACCACACCAGTGCCAAGGAAGTGGACGAGGAAGAGTTTTTCTATTCCCGGGAAACCGGCGGCACCATCGTCTCCAGCGCCCTGAAGCTGATGCACAAGATTATCGAATCCCGGTATTCCCCGGCCGAGTGGAACATTTACGCGGCCCAGGCATCAGACGGTGATAACTGGAACGATGACTCGCCGGTGTGCGGGAAGATTCTGGCGGACAACATCCTGCCCCTGGTGCAGTACTTCGCCTACGTGGAAATTACACCGCAGGACCATCAGATGCTCTGGTATGAATACGAGAAGATCCAGGAGCAATTTCCCCAGAGCTTTGCCCTGCAGCAGATTGCCGATCCCGGCGAAATCTACCCGGTATTCCGCCAGTTGTTCGAGAGGAAAGCCGCATGACTAACCTCATGGACCGCCCCAATTCGCCGCAAAGCGGTCAGCCCAGAGCCCGGGAGCCTATCTCCACCGGTTCTGAATGGACGTTCGAGCTGATCCAGGAATACGATGACGAGATTGCAAAATGCGCCGCCGAGTTCGGCCTGGACACCTACCCGAACCAGATCGAGGTGATCAGCGCCGAACAGATGATGGACGCCTACAGCTCCGTGGGCATGCCGGTTGGTTACCATCACTGGTCCTTCGGCAAGCAATTTCTGAGTACGTCCAAAGGCTATCAGCGCGGTCAGATGGGCCTGGCCTACGAAATCGTGATCAACTCCAACCCCTGCATCGCCTACCTGATGGAGGAGAACACCCTGCCGATGCAGGCGCTGGTTATCGCCCACGCGTCCTACGGCCACAACTCCTTCTTCAAGGGCAACTATCTGTTCCGCACCTGGACCGACGCCAGCGCAATTATTGATTACCTGGTGTTTGCCCGCCATTACGTGGCGGAATGCGAGGAACGCTATGGTGTGGATGCCGTGGAGGAAATCCTCGATTCCTGCCATGCCCTGATGAACTATGGTGTGGACCGCTACAAGCGACCATCACCGATATCGGCGTCAGAAGAAATGCGTCGCCAGAAAGAGCGCGAAGAATACCAGCAGAGGCGCATTAACGATCTCTGGCGGACAATTCCGAAACTGGACGAAGACGACGACCCGGTAAGGCGCCGCAAGCGCTATCCGGAAGAGCCCCAGGAAAACATTCTGTATTTCATCGAGAAGAATGCGCCGTTACTGGAAACCTGGCAGCGGGAAATCATCCGTATCGTGCGGAAGTTGGGGCAGTATTTCTATCCCCAGCGTCAGACCCAGGTGATGAACGAAGGGTGGGCAACATTCTGGCATTACACCCTGCTGCACCGCATGTACGACAAGGGCCTGGTGACCGACGGCTTCATGCTCGAGTTTCTCCAGAGCCACTCGGCAGTGGTGTATCAGCCACCGTTCAACAGCCCGTGGTATTCGGGCATCAATCCCTACACCCTGGGATTTTCGATCTTCACCGACCTGCGCAGAATCTGCGAGAACCCGACCGCAGAAGACCGCGAGTGGTTCCCGGATATTGCCGGCAGTGACTGGCTGGAAACCCTGCATTTTGCGATGAAGAACTTCAAGGACGAAAGCTTTATCCAGCAATTCCTCTCACCGAAGGTAATGCGGGACCTGAAACTCTTCGCGATCCAGAATGACGATCAGGAAGACGTCTACCGGGTGACCGCCATCCATGACGAGCCGGGGTACCGGGAGCTGCGCGAGAAACTGGCGCGCCAGTACAACCTGAGCTATCGCGAACCCAACATTCAGGTCTGGAATGTCGATGTGCGCGGTGACCGCTCCCTGACTCTGCGTCACATTCCGGTGGACCGCGTGCCACTTGGCAAGGAAACCGACGAAGTCCTGCGCCACGTTCACAGGTTGTGGGGCTTTGACGTGCACCTGGAAAGCGTGGACGAGGGCACCGTTGTGGAAGACCACCACTGCCCGCCCCGGGAATTTGAGGAGGACTGAATCTGGAGCCTGGTGACAAATGCGGGCCGGTACTGGCCGGCCCGGTTCTTCGTCATGCTGCGCCGGACTCGATCGTTCTATGGCTGGTAACTCAGGAGCCCCTCCGACTCGCGGTAAGGGTGTTTAACGGAGACCATCTGCTCCTGGACCGTCCAGTGGCCGATTCCGAGGTGGTACGGTTACGGGTGGGTACCTGCGCCTGGCTGAACCTGCTGAGCATCACACCGGATTCCGCCCTGCCCCATGACATCCGGCTGGAATACGATCTGGGCCTGACTGGAGAACGATCCGAGACTCCGCAATGGATCCGGACCTGGGCTCCCCACGTTTGCCACGAGGGCCGGGATCGCCCGGGCTTTACCCTGAAATCAAGGCTGGACCGGATACTCCACGGCTCCTGCCGAAGACCCCATCACCCTTCGCGAGACGGGATGGTTCGTGTGGACGAGGAACTTCAGAGGGCACAAAAGCTCGAAGACGTTCCGTCTCTGCTCCTGATGACCGGCGACCAGGTCTACGCCGACGATGTCGCCGGCCCCATGTTGCATGCCATCCAGTGCGTTATTCACCAGCTGGGCCTTTACCAGGAAGCATTGGAAGGTGCCTCCCTCACTCACAGCAGAGAACTGACCTCGTTAGCGAACGCCTATTACCATCGTGATGCACTGCTGCCGGAGTCCGAGTTTAATGAGGATCTGACCGAGCGTTTCTTTGGCGGTGTTCGCAAGCCGGTGTTCACTACTGCCAACGCCGGCAATCACCTGATTTCCTTCGCCGAAGTCATAGCAATGTATCTGTTGGTGTGGTCGCCGGCCCCATGGGCTTTCGTGACCAACGTTGAGCCGGTTGATGACCCGAACGAGCTGGCGCGCTATCGAAAAGAACAGGCCGCCATCGACGAGTTCCGCAAGAGCCTTCCGCAGGCAGCGCGCGCCATGGCCAACGTGCCCGTCTATATGATCTTTGACGATCATGACGTGACGGACGACTGGAACCTCTCCGCGCTCTGGGAAACCACCGCTTACGAACACCCCTTTTCCCGGCGTATCATTGGCAATGCCCTGCTGGGCTATCTTTTGTGCCAGGGCTGGGGTAACCAGCCGGGCAATTTCCGGGAGCTGATCGAGCATTGTCAGAGGCTGTTCGAGTCCGGCGACGAACAGCACGAGCTGGACAAGTCGATCCAGGATGACCTGATCGACCAGCTGTTCCACTTTCAACACTGGCACTACAGCCTGCCAACATCCCCCAGACTGGTGGTGCTGGACACCCGCACCCATCGCTGGCGCAGTGAAATCCGCCGCAGCCACCCGTCCGGACTGATGGACTGGGAATCGCTGACTGATTTCCAGCACGAGATCATGGGCGAGGACGCCGTCGTGGTGGTATCACCGGCTCCCATGTTCGGGGTGAAGCTCATTGAGATGATTCAGCGGGTATTTACCTTTTTCGGCAAGCCCTTGCTGGTAGATGCCGAAAACTGGATGGCCCACCGGGGCGCCGCCAGTGTACTGCTCAATATTTTCGGCCATCCGCGAACCCCCAGACACTTCGTGATTCTGTCCGGGGACGTTCATTATTCGTTTGCCTACGATGTGCGGCTGCGCCACAAACAGAACGGCCCCCGTGTCTGGCAGATCACCAGTAGCGGCATCAAGAACGAGTTCCCCAACGCCCTGCTGGAATGGCTGGACCGGCTCAATCGCTGGCTGTTCGCGCCCTGGTCGCCCCTGAACTGGTTTACCAAAAGGCGGCGCATGTGGATTTCCCCCAGGCTGCCCGAGGGCCGGGAGGCCGGCGAGCGGCTATGGAACGGGGCTGGCATAGGCGATGTGCGGTTGGATGAGGAAGGCGCACCCACCGCCATCCGGCAACTGGATGCCGGCGGCGGGGGTACGATTTTTCAGCAGCGGGCCAGAGAGGACTGATCAGGCGTTGACCGAGGGCAGCCCGGACAGGGCCATGGCCAGTTCCTGCTCGTCGTATTCGTGGTCGCTTAGTTCACCGGCGAAGTAGGAGGTGTAGGCCGCCATATCGAAATGGCCGTGGCCACAGAGGTTGAACAGGATCACCTCGTCCTTGCCTTCCCGCTTGCAACGCAGGGCCTCGTCAATGGCGCCCTTGACCGCATGATTGGCCTCTGGTGCCGGCACAATCCCTTCATTCTTCGCAAACAGGACACCGGCTTCGAAGCACTCCCGTTGGGTGTAAGACACCGCATCAAACAGGCCCAGTTCCTTGGCGTGAGACACCAGAGGTGCCATACCGTGGTAGCGCAGGCCGCCAGCGTGGAAGCCGGGCGGTGTGAACCCGGAGCCCAGGGTATGCATCTTGGTGAGCGGGGTCATGTGGGCGGTGTCGCCGTAATCGTAGGCGTATTTGCCACGGGTCAATGTGGGACAGGCCGAGGGCTCGACCGCCACAATCCGCGATTTTTGACCGCCTCTCAAAGCGTGGCCCATGAACGGGAAGGCAATACCGGCAAAGTTTGAACCACCGCCGGTACAACCCACGATTACATCGGGCCAGCAGTCCGCCATCTCCATCTGCTGCATGGCTTCCAGGCCAATGATGCTCTGGTGCAGCAACACGTGGTTGAGAACCGAACCCAGGGCGTACTTGGTGTTCGGGTCCTGGACCGCCAGCTCCACGGCTTCAGAGATGGCGATGCCCAGACTGCCGGTGTGGTCAGGGTTTTCGGCCAGCACTTTGCGGCCGAATTCAGTAAGCTCTGAAGGCGAAGCCACGCACTTGGCGCCGTAGGTTTCCATGACAGCCCTGCGATAGGGCTTCTGATTGTAGGAAACCCGAACCTGAAACACGGTAACGTCCATATCGAACAGGGAACCGGCGAAGGACAGCGATGTGCCCCACTGTCCGGCACCGGTTTCGGTGGTCAGGGTGCGAATGCCCGCTTCGCGGTTGTAGAAGGCCTGGGGAATCGCAGTGTTCGGCTTGTGGCTGCCCGCCGGGCTGACACCTTCGTATTTGTAGAAGATTTTTGCCGGTGTGCCCAGTGCCTTCTCCAGGCGATGGGCCCGGTACAGGGGCGCTGGTCGCCAGAGGTTGTAGACATCGCGCACCGGCTCGGGGATCTCGATTTCCCGCTCAGTAGTCACTTCCTGCTCAATCAAGGCCATCGGGAACAACGGCTCAAGATCCGACGGACTCACCGGTTGCTGAGTGCCCGGGTGCAGCACGGCCGGTAACGGCTCAGGCAGATCCGCCTGCAGGTTATACCAGTACTTCGGCATCTGGCTTTCTTCGAGAAGGAACTTGGTTTGCATGAATTAAAAATCCCTACTGTTTATGTTGTTATCGCCCCTCAGAATACCCATTCAAGGCCCGCATAAAAAGTTCTTCCGGGACCGGGCTCGAAATAGCCCCGGTCTTCCACCGGGCGGTTCGCATTGGCGTTTATCCGCACGTTACTGAAGTAGTCCTGATCCAGCAGATTGCGAATACCGGCATACAGGTTCAGGCTCTGATCCGCTATCCGGACTGAATCGCCGGCACGCAGACCCACCAGCCAGTAATCACTCACCAGGGTCTGGTTGCTATTCTCGGCGTAAAGCTCCCCGACGTATTGCCACTCTAGGGCCGCAAAACGCCCGGCTGATCCGCGCCACTCCAGCTCGCTCACCCAGAGTTGCTCCGGCAGCCCCGGGATGGCGTTGCCACTGGCGTCATTACCCTGCTCATCAACAAAGTCCCGCAATTCGTAATCGGCCAAGGTCAGGGCGCTGGTTACCCGCCAGGCGTAGGAAAGCTCCCAGGCCAGGCCCAGTTCAAAGCCATTACGCCGGGTTTCACCGGCGTTTTCGTAGAAGGTCTGATCGCCCACATTGAAGGGCAGAATCTCGTCCTCAACCCGGATGGAGAACAGGGCCATATCGTAGCTCAACCCTGCCCCGAGCATGCCGCGCATACCCAGCTCGCGATTTAACGCCTGCTGCGGCTCCAGCTCAGGATTGAAACCACCGCCGTTGGGGTTGGCGAACTCGGTGAAGGTGGGCGATTCGAACGCAGTGCCCAGGGTCGCGTATACCTGGTGCCTCGGTGCCAGTTTGTAGCTGATCCCGGCAACGCCACTGTACTCCCGGAACGTGCGATTACCCGAATCATCGTTACCGTCTTGCAGCCAGTCGTCGTCAATGGCCAGACGCAACCGGTCGAACCGCACGCCAAGGGAGACGTTGAGTGCATCGCTCAGCGCCAGATCGCCCTGGCCAAACACTGCTACATTGGTGGCGCTCTGGTTTTCCGCCTGGGTCTGGCCGGTAATATCGCCATCAATCGATACCGAATAGCGGCGCCGGTCGTCGGATTGATGATGTGCATCCAGGCCAGTGACCCAAACCAGAGGCAATCCGGCCAGCACGGATTCCTGCTGGTACTCGGAACTGATGCCATAGAAGTGCCGGTCGTAGGCGATGCGGCTGCTGCCGGGAAACGGCAGCTGTTGCGAAAAATCCCGGTGGGTGTAGAAGGTATCCAGGGTGAGCTGACCGGGCAGGACGGCCGAATCTTCCCATCTCACTCCCAGGGTCTGCTGGTCCACGGTCTGGCTACTATCCAGCCTTTTGGCAAGCGCGGTAGCCTGCCGAGGATCCTCCTCAGCCTGGGCCAGGGTGAGCCCGCCCGGGTCTTCGGATTTCGGATTATGCAGCGCGTTGAACGTTGCGGTCACCCGCCTTCCGGAATCCAGCTCCCGCGCGATACGGGCGTTGAACAACGCTTTCTCCGCCTCGCTCTGCTCCCGGTGACCACCAAACGTCAGCCAGGAAAGTGTGGCTATGCCGCTGGTATCGCCAGCAACGCCATTTCCCTGTATCGCAGCCTTGCGATAGTCGTCGCTGCCGCCATCGAGCCGCAGCCGGCCGCCCGCGGGAAGTTCGTCCCCCCGGGCGGTTGAGATATCGATCACCCCGCCGGCGGCATTACCGTACTGAACCGAAGCCGGTCCCCGGATCACCTCGATCCGCTGGGCGGAATCCAGATCGATAGCGTCGATCTGGGACTGGCCATCGGGAAGGGTGTAGGGAATGCCATCCACCTGAATCCGGATACCCCGAATACCGAAGGGCGCTCTGGCACCAAACCCGCGAGTAGACAATCTCAGATTCTGGGCGAAGTTGTAGCGGTTCTGAAAGAACAGACCCGGTACGGTGTTCAGGGATTCATCCAGCTGCAGGCGCTGCTGCCCCTCGCGGATATCCGGGGCGCTGACCACGGAGACGGCGGCAGGGGTTTCATACAGATCCCGAACCAGTCTGGGGGAGGTCACCTCAAGTACCAGCTCCTCCTCCGAGCCCGCGGATGACTGGGCCATCGAGGAAACCGAGACCGTAAGAGCGATACTGGCCAGCAACATTGAATAACATGTACGTCTGATCAAAAGACCTCCGATTGGTTGGCGCCACTATCTCAACTCACTCCCCTAAACCGGGAGCCATGCCTCCAGAAGATCAACCAGCCAAGGCACCAACAAGGCCGTGGCAAACGCTGACAGCGCCATCGCCAGGCCGGAAAAAGCGCCCATCTGTGAGCTAACCTGGAATGCCCGGGCGGTACCGATACCATGGGCCGCGACCCCCATGGCAATGCCCTTGGCGGTGTCATCGCGAACCCGGATCCATTCAAACAGCTTGGTGCCCAGAACGGCGCCGGTTATACCCGTGATGACTACCAATACGGCCGTCAGCGACGGAAGCCCGCCGATTTTTTCGGAAATCCCCATGGCCACCGGTGCCGTTGCCGATTTCGGGGCCAGGGACATCTGGATCTCCGCAGACCCTCCCAGCAGGCGGGCCAGGCCAATGGAACTGCCGGCGGCGATGACGACGCCGCAGAAGAGCGAGATCGTCACGGGCAACCAGAGCTGTCGGAGCCGGGAAAACTGCTGATACAGGGGAACGGCCAACGCCACCGTCGCCGGACCAAGCAGAAAGTGAACAAACTGGCCGCCTTCAAAATAGTCGCTGTAGGAGGTGCCTGTTGCCAGCAGCAGGATGATGAGCATGGTGACGGAGGTGACCACCGGATTGGCCAGCGGGTTGGAATTGGTTTTCAGGTACAACCGGTAGGCCAGACCATAGGCAACCAGGGTAATAGTCAGGCCGAGGAGCGGCGACGTGGAAAGGTAGACCCAGATGTCTTTCAGGCCCGGCTCATTCATTGCCACCCTCCTTCTCGGGACGAGGCCTGGCAAACCAGCGAGTGGTCACCTGCATGATCAGAGCTGTGGCGACCATGGTAATTACCGTGCTCAACAGAAGCGCCAGAGTTATCGGAACCCACTCATCGGCAATGCGGCCAAAATGCGCCATCATGCCTACGCCTGCCGGAACGAACAGAAGCGAGAGATGGCTGAGCAAGGCCGTAGACGCCTGATCAACGGACTCCGGAGCCTTGCCCCGGATCATCAGGGTAATGAACAGCATCACCATGCCGAGCACCGGCCCGGGAATTGGCACCCCCAGCAATCGGACTGTTATTTCACCCACCAACTGGTACACCAGCAGCAGGGTAATGCCGTTCAGGAACTGCATGACGCAGGACTCCAGTCAGGTTTTGCTCTGTACGGTCGAAACGGGAATGATGCTCCGGCCATACATAGCCAGCACAAAGCCTATCGGGAACATCAGTACCCCGTATACCGCTGCCGGAATGGACATGGCACTGGACTCCAGCAACGTCAGGGTGACCATCAGGGCGATGGTACCGTTCTTTACACCCAGTTCCACCGCCACCGCGAGGGATTCCCTTTGGGTAAGGCCCGCCATACGCCCCGCCGCAAGGCCCAGACCAATACCTGCCACATTCAACAGAATAGTAGCAGGCCCGGCCTGCTTCAGAAGCTCCCAGATCTGGTCACGAACGCCGTACACCAGCG
>JAWWAT010000105.1:0-9197 GCA_033721635.1 Marinobacter sp.
CATGACCTTGCCCACCAACTGCTGAAGCGCCCCCGCAACTGGTCAGTAGCTGTACGTGCCCTGTGCCGTTCGTCAGACGGCGCCATGTGGATGGAAAGCCGGATCTTCGATCTGCCCAGCTACAACCTGCAACAGATCCAGGGCGCCTATCACCAGCTGCGAGCGGACGTGCTGACCGCCCAACGCACTGCCCAGGTGTATGACCTGGGCTGGATCTGCCAGACATGGCATGGAACCAGGCCAGAAGACGAGCTGGAGCTCTGGCACTACCAGTACACCCCTGAGCAAATCATCCGGCAGGTCACCAAACAGGAGAAAACCATCAATCGCATGGCCGGCCCGGGCTTCAGCCAGGAGCGGTACGACCGCTGGCAGCTGGTCAACCAGGAATACCTGGAACAGCGGAAGCGGGAATTGGAACAGGAGAACGCAGCTTGAAAGAAGCAATGATCGACATGATGTTTGAAAACAACGTGCGGGCCGACGCCATCATCCACATTCCCACCATGCTGGCTCAGGACGCATGGCCGGACATTGCCCGGGAAGCATTCATGGAAGATGACCCGGACCCGATCTGGGAGGAAATCGGAATCGAGCCGCCCTACGACCTCGATGACGAAGGGCTGATCTTCGAACACCTGACCGACAACCGGAAATTCGGCTACCTGGTCAAGTTCGCCACTCCGGTACCACAAGACATAAAGGCTGATTCCCATCGCTTGTCCTGGGGCTACTACAGCATGAAGTGGATCTATGCCGAGAGCTACGAACAGGCCTGTGAGAAAGCGCTGGACTGGCGCCAGGAGTTCATTGATCGGAAGCGCAAGAAGGCCCTTGAACAGGAGGAAACGGCGTGAGCGATATTTGCCAGTACCCAGACTGCCGGTGCCCATTCGATATGGGTCCGGACAACCTCTGTCTGATTGGGAAACCAAAGACAGACACTACCCCACCTGTAAGCGCCGGGACGGATCAGGAGAGCGACGACTTTCCCGTTTGGCACGCCTGTCCTGAGTGTGGGTGCTTGATGACTGTGGCAGACCCGGCCGATGCGCATTGCGACATCTGGTACTGCGGCGAGTGCGGCTTCAACGAACCATCGGACGATGATCCGGCCGAATTGGGAGATGCAAAGTGAATGAATCAGTGTTGAGAGCCCAGCCAATGAGTAGTTCACACATGATGGCTAATGACTGCTACGTCGCCAGTGCGTGGACGATTTTCTGGGTTGACGGAGTAATGCTGGACCACCCAGTCCCCGGGGGCCACTACGGTTTTGCAACCGTAAGATTCGATCGGGCGCCAATCCAGTCTGGAGACCCGGTAGCGTGGGCTAAGAAAGAGGCGCTCCGGATTGCCAGGTCGAGAGATGCCAAGCGCGTCGCCTATACCGCCAACCGTTTCCGCCGCGGGCGGCTGCTGGTTACCCATGATGAAAACCACGAGTACTTCAGATTTGCTCAGTCTGAGTTCTTTCGACGGAAGAGGCCGCTAATCAGCCCGGATGGTTACGAACAGAAAGGGATTAACCATAACCAGATGGACATGCTGGTGACAGCGACCAGAGAGGACCGCGGGCCTATTCCGCGTTTGAAGGAATGGGTAAGACAACAACGGAAACAGAAGGGAAAGCGGGTACCGGCAAACCCACTGAGAGGCTGTCCGCCAATTTCCATGCTGCCACCGAATAAGCGTGACAATTGCCAGGAGGTTTCGGATGACGAGTGAGCTCAAAGGCGGGCACCTCGCCCGCTCCGCAGCCATGCTCTGCCAGAACCCCAGCTTCCGCCTCTACCTGGACCGGGCGATGTCGCACAAGGGTGGCGTAGAGATCCCGGACGGTACCCACACAGAAGACGACGCGCGGAACCTGATACTGGACAGCTGCAAGATCACCAGCCGGGCCGAGCTCGACCACAACCTGCAGGCAGCAACCAGGTTCCGGCAGATCAAGAACCATTACCAGCGTTGGCTCAGCCGCCAGGAGCGCAGAGAAGCCAGCGAGTCAGTACCCAGCACCACAGGAGTTTGATTGCATGATGGAAACAGAGACCAGCAAGCGAGAAGTACCGCCGGTGCAGCGCTTCGATCCACAGTACGTTCAGGTCTCACGGAAAGAGGCAGCGGCAATTATCGGAAGGAGCCCCACGGAATTCGACCGTTTGAGGAAGAATGACACCAGGTGCCCGAAGGGCCACAAGGCCGGAAATGGCCGCATGGCGCGGGTTATGTTCAGGCTGTCGGATGTCTACCGGTACAGTGAAAAGCTGATCGAAGACGCGCAGTCAGCAGAGGGCAAGAGATGAAACGGTGTACACCTGTGTGTATACCTGAGACTTTTTCCGATGCAAGCAATTGTTTTTACTGACCACCTTCACTCCCTCATCAGGAGCTTGAGAGGCTAACCAGGTGTAACCTAGCTTGGTGAAACCTCTCGTTTTAAGCCCATTTCGGCTGGTATAGTGTTCACCTGGTTTAACCAGGCGTCACCATGCCAGCCTTTTTTTCGTGTATACCCTCTTGTATACCTGGCTCCGCCTTGTAGACCTGCCCGAAATCCACCACCGGAATCACGATGAAGCGGTCTCAGATCAAGCGACGGCCACTGGCCGACACTGTCCTGGATAACCTGGAACCAGAGAGCAAGGATTATCGAGAACTCGATAGTACCGGACTCTACTTCCGGGTGAAATCGAACGGCGGCAAAAGCTGGAACCTCCGATACAAGCGCCCCAACGGAAAATGGGCCTGGCTCGGGCTGGGATCTTACCCGAAAGTCTCCGGAGAGAAAGCCCGGGAAGAAACCTATAAGCTCCTGAAGCTGTCGAACTCTGGTGTGGATCTCAAAGAATACAAGGATGGGCACCGGAAGAAGCCACTATTCCGCGAACTCGCCGAGGACTGGTACCGAAGGAAACAGGATGATGGACTGGCGCCCAAAACCCTCCGGCTGATGCGCGACGCTCTGGATGGAGACATATTGCCATTACTGGGCGAAACGAAGGTGGAGGCGGTTTCCCGGTCACAATGCACTCTGGTGCAATCGCGGTTCGAAGACAGGAAAGCGTTTGAGTTGGCCAAGAAGGCCCGCGGCTGGATGAACCAGATGTTCTCCCTGGCGATCGCCCAGGGTCTTTGCGAATTGAACCCGGCCAGCGAGCTGAACAGCGTTGCACGCAAGGCACCGGAACGGCAGCACCACCCTTACCTTCTCGAAGCGGAACTACCCAGCTTTCTGAAAACCCTGGAAAGATCCAACAGCACATTCAATACCAGGGCCGCAGTCTGGATGACACTGCTCACCGCCTGTCGACCAGGTGTCGTTCGCAGGGCCGAGTGGCGCGAGCTCGACCTGAAAAGCGGTCTCTGGGTGGTACCGGCCGATAAGATGAAGATGCGCCGTGAATTCATCGTGCCGATTCCCACCCAGCTAACCCGCTGGCTTCAGCTCCTCGAGGAGGTAACGGGCCACGGCCGCTTCCTCTTCCCGGGCAGCAAGGCGAACACGGCCTACATTTCTCACACCACCATCAACATGGCCCTGAACCAGCTTGGCTACAAGGGCAAGCTGGTTGGCCATGGCGGCAGGCATACGGCATCAACCCTTCTACGGGAACACGGATGGAGAAGGGACTATGTCGAGATGCAACTGGCGCATTCCGAACCAGGTGTTGCCGGCATCTACAACAAGGCCGAGTACCTGAAGCAACGCCAGAACATGATGCAGTGGTACGCCGATTACCTGCACTCCCTAGCGGATGGCACAGCCCAGCAGAAGCACGAAGCGTTCGCGGCCCGGGTCCTTCGTTGACCGCTGGCTGATACTTTCCACGCCCAAGTCTGATTCCCCTATTTAGCTGAGATTCTGTTTAAAGATTGTGAGGATCTTTAGACGTATATACGCGCGTGTGTGCATGCGCGTTGGGCAGGCTGGCTCAGAATGTTTGGGGGCTTCGGAAAAGTGTAACAAGCGTAATAAGTGTAATATTAGTATCTATCTATCTGATATATATAGAATTAACTTGTTACACTTTTAGAGATAAAAACGTAACGTCATTACACTTTGCATGTGTTACAAAACCCGATTTCCAACCCTAATAAAATCAACGATGTAACGTTTTCATTACGTTTTATTACACTTTAGGTGTAACAGAAAAAATGCAGGAATATCATAGCGATAAAGGCGGAAAACAGGCCCCGTTACGTTATTACACTTTTCCGAAGCCCCCCTACTTTCTCAGGTTCCCGGCAACGAACAATCAATGACTTACAGGCGCGTGGTATATTCCCGCCCTATGTTGAGATTCCGTGTTGATAATCAGAGGTCATCATAGAAAGCCCGAAGGCGGGGGGGGTGACGCGCTGAGGTGCTCGCCAGCCCTTGGGGGGCAAGGGCTGCAGAGGGGCGGTTTTCGAGGTGGACTCAAGGCTGATTGACAGGGCTGGTGCCTGGGGCTATTGTGCTGGGTAAGAGGCGTAGCAACCTCGATCGAAGCGGATACCCGCACCCGAAAGCATTGCGGTTTTTTTGTGCCTGAAATAACGTACTGACCCTGCCAGTTTCTGGCCGGGAGTCCCGCTGAATAAAAGACCCGAAAGGGGAATAGGCGGGGCGGTCTCTTCGAGCCGTTGCTACCCTCCCGGTCGCCCTACTTGGGCGAGTTTCTGTAGCAAGAAATCGAAGGAGTGCCAATCATGGCCGAGCAAACCATTGAAATAACTACCAACACCTACCTTTCCCTTTGCAACCGGATGGAAGACTTCGAGCGGTCTCTCTCTGCCCTGCGCGGCATCAGTGGAGGGCTTCACTTCGCCATTGACGAACAACAGGTTCGGGGTGAGGAACTGGAGAATCTGATTAACCTGGTCGCTGACCGCCTGGGTGCGGAGCTGAGCGCGATCAATGACGAATTCCTGCAGCTGCGCCGGGGGGCCTGATATGACAGACATAACAAATACACCAGCTATACCTGTGGTCACCGGTGAGTTGTATGGCGAAGAGTCTCAAACTTGCAGAGCTCAGGACCTTCACTCTTTCCTGAAAGTCGGCCGGGACTTTTCAGCTTGGTTTAAAAATCGGGTAGAAAAATACGGTTTTGAAGAAGGCCGAGATTATTCCCCCGTTTTGGGGAATATTCCTGACGGGCGAGGCAAACCGAGAATCGACTACCACATCTCTCTCGACATGGCTAAAGAGCTGTCAATGATCGAGAACAACGACATGGGGCGACAAGTTCGGCGTTATTTCATTGAAGTGGAAAAGCGAGCCCGGCAGCTGCTGGAAGACCAGGCCAACCAGGTGCAACCTATCGAGCAGGTGAAGAAGCGCATCAAGGACACTGGCTCGTTTAAGTTCATGAAGATACTTCAAGAACAAAGCCATAAAATTGCGAAGCAGCTCTCTCAGGAAAGCGACCCAGTGGTGAGATACAATCTCCACTGCCAGCTGCGGCAGGTGAATGGAGCATTGGGCATACCTACCCTGCCATTTGCTCAGTGTGCTCCACCTGCGGGTTCATTGGCCGAATAGTAGGGGTGCCAGAACGAAAAAAGGCCACCCGAGGGTGGCCAAACGCTGACGCAATCGCCGTAATCTATCAGTTACCGAGAGAAAGTTCCCCCAGGGTGTAGGGCTTGAACTTGATCACGTCCTTTCCCACGATGTCGTTCATTTCAAGCATCCGTTCCTGCAGTGGTTCCAGCTCATTGGCTGCGAACACGCGGGCGGCCTTCTCGGCATCACCGAAGCCGGAAGTGTTGGTGGGGATAATGCCCATCAGCTGGGGTGGTACCCGATGCCCGGCCAGCTGGTCGTCACGAGTGGCGTTCTTGATGTTCCAGAAATCGTCTTTGGCGGCTACTTCACTGACCGGGATTACCTGAAGCCCGTCCTTCTTGCCATTGGGCGCGTAAACGAACAGGTTTTTGAAGTTGCCGGGGCCCTTGCTTTCCTTCAGTGCTTTTCGAAGATTGTCGACATCATCGGAACTCTGGGTGGCATCAGTCATGTACATCACAAAACCGGCGTGGCTTCCGTTCTGGTAGTACTTGCGGCGGAACAGAGTGGCGGATTCGTTCAGCCAGGCTGACTGGAGAGAGCCGAGGTAATCCGGCACGCCATACAATTCCTGGTCAATGTCGGGTTCCATCAGGTGAATCACGCTGCCCTTCTCGAATTCGGTATGTTTCAGCCAGTCGTGCACCCACCAGAAAGAATCCTCCTTCACGCCCCGGCGGCAGTACTTGGCAAGGATTGGCTTTATCCGGATCAGCCGACCAAGCCGGTTTTCCACCTGTTCCCCGTAAAGGTTGCCGAACACCAGGTAATCCATCGCCATCCTCGCGAAGTCTTGCCGGCTCAGGTATTGCGTGGGCTGAAACGTTTTCACCAGGATGTTCCGCTTCACCTGTAAGGCGCTGCCGTGGTGAGAGGTGGCCCGGTAGGACTTGGCCAGTGATGACATGTCAACCGGCGGTTCGTAGTAGTCCTGACCTGCCATCCAGCAGCCGGTGTAAAGCATTTCGTATCGATCCATCACCGGGGTAGGCTCACCAAACGTAAACGCTTCAATGCTGTCTTTCATCAGTAAATCTCCATCATGCTGCCACCCTGTTCGGTGGGACCTTCGAGGGGTTCATTAGATAGGGCGTGCATCGTTGCCCATGCCAGATCGGCGTGACCGGTAGTGGGTGAGTGGCCCGATGCGTAGGTTAGACTTTTCTGGGAATCGGTCATGATCCTGCGGATGGCCATGAAACTCTGCGCAATTTCAGTGCTTCCGGCGTCGAAGTTGAGCCTACCTCGATCAATAATATTCTGGGCCTTCAGTACCAGCCTGGCCTTCACATCGAGCGAGTAGCGAATTCGCGTGACTGTCGGGAAGAATTTTTCAACCAGCTCTGCTACGGCTTCGCCCAGTCCGCTGACATCAATCCCGACGAACTGGACGTTGTAACGCCTGGTCAGTTTGCGGATCTCCTCCGATTGCTGTTCGTAGTCCATGCCTCTGAAGCGGAAGTGCTCGACAATTCGGTGAGGCTTGGAGGCTGAGGTAGACGGCTGGATAACGGCCAGCCCGGCCCCGTCACCACCCTCACTTGTGCCACATGGGTCGTATCCCACCCACACAGGTGAGTCACCTAGCGGCCTGTCTGCGTAAGGTTTTAAGTCCCGCCATTCAACCCAGCTATCCACCATGCATCGCTGCAGTTTGGCTAGTGGGAACACCGCGTGGGTGTCGTCGACGAACTGGCACATCAGCAGGTTTGAGTACTCATCTGCCGAGTACTCCATTTGCAGCTGGTCGATATCGAACAGATCACAGCCACCGGCCATGGCATCTTCCACCGTAACAATCTGCCGCCATTGTCCGTCGCCACAGGCCATTCCGGCGGCAAGAGCACTATGAGAAGTGTCGACTGAGACCCTTTTTTCTTTGGCCCGCCGCTTATTGAACTGGTCGCCGGTCCAGAACGGGTAGGCTTCGTGGGTGATCGCCGAAGGCGTGGAAAAGTAGGTCTGGCTCCACTTCTTGTGCATGGCCATGCCGGATGCCACCTTCCGGAACTGCTGGAAGCTCTGGATCCAGAAGTACTCATCCATGTACAGATCGCCGTGGTAGCTCTGGGCGGTGCGCACATTGGTACCGAGGAAATAGAGCGTGGCGCCGTTCGGCAGTACCAGCGGATCACCGCGCAGCTCGACTCCGGTGGTGTCCTTGACGAACTGGACGATGTACTGCCGGAAAACGTGGGCCTGTGCCTTGGAGGCGCTGAGGAAGATCTTGTTCTTTCCGGTGTGGAAGGCGTCCACGATCGCTTCCCGGGCGAAGTACCAGGTAGCGCCGATCTGCCGGGACTTAAGGATATTTCGTATCCGGTGGGTGAGCCCTGCCACCTTCCATTTATGCTGGTAATCGAACAGAGACTTGTCGAAAGCGCTGGTCAGATCTTCCAGTCCGTCATCGCCGATATCGTTCTTCGACTTTCGAGGCGCTAGGCTGGAATTCTTAATTTTCGGGTTCAGGTCCGATTCGCGCCCGGTTTCCTCATACTTGTGCACCCGTGCCAGGCGCTCGATCTGCCGGCCCAGCAGGTCTATTTCCTTGAAGTCCTTGCCTTCTTTTTCGTCCTTGAACACCAGCTGAACCATGCGGGCTTCCAGCGAGCTCTCCACGCGTTGAATCGGGTCCGCTTCATCCCAGTTAAACCGCTTCTTCCAGTTGTGGAACAGCTGAGGGCTGATACCCAGCTCTTCAGCAATGCGCTGCGCACGCCATCCCATCCAGTAGAGGGTGCGGGCCTTCACGAAGTGTTCGCGGTAATCCGATTCAACAGTCTTATCCATGCAGCCAGCGTAAAGGCTGCGGGCAGACAGTCACCGCGCGGTGATTTGTGGGAGTTTTCGGTACAAACGGCGCTGGTTGGCTTTAGGAGGCTGGGGCACGAATCTGGTGGCACACGCGAAATACAGCATCTCGCAACCCCGATTGGAGAGCAACATGAAAAAATGGTTTCGAGTGGCCACCGAAGGAGCCACTACCGATGGAAGGGCTATCAGCCGGGCATGGATCCAGCAGATGGCCAATAACTTCAACCGGGAGAAATACGGCGCCCGGGTTTGGCTTGAGCACATGCGGGGTATGTTCGCTGATGGCCCCTTCAAGGCTTTCGGTGATGTGACAGCGGTCAAGGCGGAAGAGAACGCCGAAGGCAAGCTGGAGCTCTACGCAGAAATCGACCCCACCCAGGACCTGGTCAAGATGACCAAGGACCGCCAGAAAATCTACACCTCCATCGAAGTGGATCCGGAATTTGCCGACAGCGGTGAAGCCTACCTGGTGGGATTGGCCGTGACCGACTCGCCCGCTTCCCTGGGAACCGAGATGCTGCAGTTCAGTAGCCAGGCCGACACCAACCCTCTGAATGCTCGGAAACAGCGCCCTGAGAACCTTTTCTCTGCAGCGATTGAAGCTGAGCTCAACTTTGCTGAGGAAGAAGGCAGCGAATCCGGCGGCCAGCCAGACGGTGAAACCCTGTTCACCAAGGTGAAGGCTCTGTTCAGCAAGCACCGCGATGCCAACGCTGCCCGTTTCTCTGACTTCAAGGCCGATCTGGAGAAGACCCTGGAACTGTTTGTCAGCGACGGCCAGCAGCTGCGCAGCTCCATGGATGAAGTTCAGCACGAATACGCCCAG
>JAWWAT010000106.1:0-9192 GCA_033721635.1 Marinobacter sp.
CCGCAGCCATGTTCAGGGCGGCGTGGAAGTCGCCTTCGGAGGCGGCGCCTTCACCAAAATAGGTAATGGTGCAAAGGCCATCGCCACGGAGTTTCTGGCCATAGGCATAGCCCGCGGCCTGGGGAATCTGGGTGGCCAGAGGCGAGGAAATCGTCATGTAGTTCAGCTTCTTCGACCCATAATGCACCGGCATCTGGCGGCCCTTGCCGTAGTCCATCTCGTTGCCGAACAACTGGTTCATGAACTCATCGATGGTAAAGCCGCGGTAGGCTAGGGCGCCCTGCTCCCGGTACTGGGCCATAATCATGTCGCCATCATCCAGTGCCGCGGCACTGCCAATTACGGCAGCCTCTTCGCCAGTGCACTGCATGTAAAAGCTCAGGCGGCCTTGTCGCTGGGCTGCAAGCATGCGCTCGTCGAGTATCCGGGTGGTGACCATGGCCCTGTAGATGCGAAGGGCTTTGTCTTTATCGAGATCAGGAGCCTTGGCACTTTTGTAGAGCTTGCCGTCCTGTTTCAGAAGCTTGAACGTGGGAATACGAAATTCCGCACCGTCGGTAAACACTGGGGAATACACAACTTTGGACTTTGTTGTTGTCATAATCCTCTTCCTGGGGTAATGGCCTGAGGAACAAACACTCCTTGTGGGAGTGTAGTTAATGTCATTGTAGACAGCCTGGCAAAATCGGGTGGGATTCGTGCCAAGCGATGTTTACCTTAACGTAAACTGCGATTCAGGGGTAGACCCCACTTTCGAGATTATCTGGCGATCTGCATCCTTTTGGGAGGTGTTCTCCGAATTTGCTGGAACCAGGCTTACGTCAAAGCGGGCGCTATAGCTTAAAAAGCCAATACTGAAAACATTGACGAAAAAATTGGCAAGGCCCGAGGGCTGGCCTAGAATTTATCGGTTGTTGAAGGAATAGGACGTTCCTGACCGAATAGTAGTAGCCATCACGGCTTGAAGAAGTAATTCGGCAGTGTCGGAGAACGACGGCTGTATGAAACCAGGAGATTCGTGATGGTTACTCGGATAAGAAGAAGTGCTGGATTGGTCTTGGGGCTTACTGCGGGGCTAGCGCTATCGGTGAGCTCGCTGGTCCAGGCTCAGGGGAATGAGCAAAAGCCAAATATCCTCGTCATCTGGGGCGACGATATTGGTACATGGAACATCAGCCACAACAATCGTGGCATGATGGGCTACACCACGCCAAACATCGACCGCCTCGCGGACGAGGGCATCGCCTTCACAGATTATTACGGCCAGCAGTCCTGTACCGCTGGCCGCGCTGCCTTTGTTGGTGGCACGGTCCCGATTCGTACGGGCATGACCAAAGTTGGTTTGCCTGGTGCACAGGAGGGCTGGCAGGAATCCGACATCACCATTGCCGCAGTCATGAAGTCTCTCGGCTACGCTACTGGCCAATTTGGCAAGAACCACTTTGGTGACCGGGACGAACACCTGCCCACCAACCACGGTTTCGACGAGTTTTTCGGAAATCTCTACCACCTGAACGCAGAAGAAGAGCCGGAGCACCGGGACTACCCGGGCGACTACGTGCTCCCGAGCGGCGAAACTTTTGCTGAGAAGTGGGGCCCGCGTGGTGTGCTTAAAGTGACCGTGAATGAAGACGGTACGCAGGACATCGAGAATACTGGCCCGCTGACTAAGAAGCGGATGGAAACCGTCGACGAGGAAACACTGGCGGCTGCCAAGGACTTTATTAAACGACAGCATGAAGCCGGAAAGCCGTTTTTTACATGGTGGAACGCGACCCGCATGCATTTTCGCACCCACGTAAAAGACGAAAATATCGGCATCAGTGGCGCAAGCGGTAATGAATATCACGATGGCATGGTCGAGCACGACCGCCATGTAGGTGAGTTATTGGATCATCTCGACGAACTGGGCATCGCCGAGAACACCGTCGTATTCTATTCAACAGACAACGGCCCCCATTACAACACCTGGCCAGATGCCGGCACCACGCCATTCCGCAGTGAGAAAAACTCTAACTGGGAAGGTGCCTACCGGGTTCCGGCCTTCGTGCGTTGGCCTGGTGAGTTTCCTGCAGGTGCGACCATTAATGGTTTGGTCGCTCACGAGGACTGGATGCCAACATTCGCAGCAATTGCCGGTAAAGACGACCTTAAGGAAGATTTGCTCGACGGCTACGAAGCGATCGGACGTGATTACAGGAATCACCTCGATGGGTACGACATGAGCGAGTACCTCTCCAAGGCGGGAAGCTTCGAATCCATCAATGAAGATATTGCAGCGTCGCCCCGAAAAGAGTTCTGGTACTTCAATGATGATGGCCAGGTTGTGGCCATCCGCTTGGGCGATTGGAAAGGCGTCTTCCTCGAAAACCGCGGCGAGGCGTTCGAGGTCTGGCGTGAACCGTTCACGGAACTGAGGGTGCCGCTGTTGTTCAATCTGCGCCGGGATCCATTCGAAAAAGCCCAGCATAACTCGAACACCTACAATGACTGGTTTTTGGATCACGCCTTCGTGTTAGTTCCAATGCAGGCTGCCGCTGCCAAGTTCTCACAGACCTTCCTCGAATATCCTCCGAGCCAGAAACCTGGCTCATTCAATCTTGAGGGGATCGTTGAGAAACTCAAGGAAACGAGTGGGGCGCGTTGAAGGGTTAGCGCCAGTTGGGCGTGCCTTGCAGCTTCTGTTGCGAGGCACGCTCTCTGCAATGTCTGAGGGACCAGCTGATGTTTAGAAAGTATGTCCTGTTCGTTTGTTATCTGATCCTGCCTGCCACGCTGGCGGCGGAACCCTTGCCCTCCTGGAATGACAGTAAGAGCAAAGCGGCGATCATGGAATTTGTTGACCGCGTAACGGAAGAGGGCGGTACGGATTTCGTACCACCGGCGGAGCGCATCGCGGTATTCGATAACGACGGCACCTTGTGGGCCGAGAAGCCTGTTTATACGCAACTCTTGTATGCGATCGACCAGGTGAAGGACCAGGCGTCCTCCCACCCGGAATGGAAGGATGAGCAACCCTTCAAGGGGGTTCTTGAGAACGATCTTGAAGCGGCACTTGCGGGTGGTGAGAAGGCTCTGCTGCAACTGATCATGGCAACTCATGCAGGCCTGACCACCGAGGAGTTCAAAGCAGAGGTGGAGGACTGGTTAAAGACGGCCAGGCACCCCGAAACCGGCCGGCCCTACACCAGAATGGTGTACCAACCGATGCTGGAAATGCTGGATTACCTCCGCGCAAACGGCTTTAAAACCTTCATTGTGTCCGGAGGAGGGGTAGAGCTGCTGCGTGTATTTTCTGAGGAGGTCTACGGCGTGCCGCCGGAGCAGGTGGTGGGCTCCAGTATCAGGACGGAATTTCGGATGGTAGAGGGTGAGCCCGTGCTGGTGAAGATCCCGGAACTGAACTTTATTGACGACAAGGCCGGAAAGCCGGTTGGCATCAACCTTCACATTGGCCGACGGCCCATAGCGGCGTTCGGCAATTCGGATGGCGACCTCCAGATGCTGCAGTGGACCACCTCCGGAGAGGGGCCGCGTCTGGGTGTCATTGTTCACCACACCGACGCCGAGCGTGAATGGGCGTACGACCGGAAAAGCCACGTCGGCAAACTGGACGAGGCCCTCAACCAGGCACCAGATCGAGGGTGGGTTGTGGTCGATATGAAAGCTGACTGGGGCGCAATCTATCCGAACGATGATCAATAGCACTTCAGGCGTTGGTGAATGACTCGCTGTCGTTGGCCGTCAGAAGCCCTGCGTATCCTTCTTGCATTCTGCGAGCGTCTCGTCCTTCTGGCTGTGTCGTACGTTCGTGTGTTGTTGGTTGCTTCCAGTTTGATTCCGATGCTGGCCATGGCAGGCAACTCGCCGGGCCGGGCGGCAGAGGAGCGCGGCTATGTGCCAGCTTCCACCTGCAAAGGCTGCCATCAAGAGGTCGCCAAAGCCTGGTCCCACTCAGACCATGCCTGGGCGATGCGGCCAGCGACTGAGAAATGGGTTCTGGGTGACTTTGAAGACACGAGTTTCAGCGATGGGGCCGTCGCCGCCAGATTTTTCAGGCAGGATGGCGAGTACTTCGTAGAAACCGAAGGCGATGATGGCAGGTCTCAAGAGTTCCGGATTGTCTACATTTTTGGGCATTCTCCGCTCCAGCAATATCTGGTCGAGTTCCCGGGGGGACGCCTGCAGGCTTTAACGATTGCCTGGGATACCCGAAACTCCGAGGACGGCGGACAGCGCTGGTTTTCCCTCTACCCGGGTGAACGATTCGCGCCTGATGACGCATTACACTGGACTGGGCGTTACCAGAATTGGAATGCCATGTGCGCGGACTGTCACTCCACCAACCTGACCATGAATTACGACGCTCAGACCGATACCTTCTCGACGACCTGGCAGGAACAAAACGTCGGCTGTCAGGGCTGTCACGGGCCAGGACGAGAACACGTTGAGTGGGCGGGCAATCGGCAAGGCGGCAGCAGTGATCGGCTAAATGCCGAGCAGATGGGTTTGAAGCTCGATTTCAGAGCAATGGACGGTGCACAAGTCGTTGAGGCATGCGCCTATTGCCATAGCCGTCGAGAGGCGCTTAAAGACGGGCACCATGCGCAGGAGTCCCTCCTCGACAAAGCCTTGCCTGCGACCTTGAGACCGGACCTTTATTATCCGGATGGTCAGATTCAGGGTGAAGTTTACGTCTACGGGTCTTTCGTCCAGAGCAAAATGGCGGCGGCCGGAGTCAGCTGCCTTGACTGTCATAGTCCGCACACCACAGAGCTTTTGGCGGAAGGTAATGGTGTTTGCCTGCAGTGCCACAATAACTCGCCTCCCGATCGATTTCCCTCACTGGGATCTGGCGATTATGAGGGTGAGGCACACCACCGTCATGCCGCGGGTTCGGAAGGAGCAATGTGCGTGAATTGCCACATGCCTGAGAAAACGTACATGGTTGTCGACCCGCGGAGGGATCACAGCTTTCGTATTCCCCGCCCGGATTTGACCCTGAGCACCGGAAGTCCGAACGCTTGTAATGATTGCCACGACGATAAGACGGCTGAGTGGGCGGTGGCTGCCATTGATGGATGGTTCCAATCACCCCGGCAACCCGAGCACTTTGCGCAAGCGCTAAATGCATTCCGGCAGGCAGAAGCCGATGCGTTTTTCCGTCTTGCCCGGTTGATTCGAGATCCAGACGCGCCAGCAATAGCCCGAGCGACTGCGGGTGACCATCTGGCCGATTTTGGTCCGCAAGCCCGATGGGAGTTTCGCTCAGGCCTAACATCGACGGAGCCCCTCGTTCAGGCCTATTCGGCAAAAGGCGTAGCCGCATTGCCAACGGAAGAGCGCATAAACTGGTTGCAGCGACAGCTGGAACCGGGCCAACCAAGGGCGGTGCGCGATCAGGCAATTCGGGCCCTGGCCGGCGTGGATATTCTGGCATTCCCCGAGGAAAGTCGCGCACGTATTGAATTCCTGAGATCCGACTACGAAAGACGTCTTCATGAGATGGCGACACTTCCGGGGACCCGTCTCAACCTCGCTGTATATCTGCAACGTGAGGGCAGGCATTCGGAATCGATCGAGCATTATCAGAGTGCGCTTCGGATGGATGCGGCTTTCACGCCGGCGCGGATCAATCTTGCCACCCTGGCCAGCGAGCAGGGTCAAACAGATCTGGCGATCAACGTACTTGCGGAAGGTGTCGATCGAAAAGAAACCGCCGCAGCGGATCGTGGACGTATGGCTTACCTTCTGGCGCTTGTTCTTGTTGAGAACGGCAGTCTGCCAGAGGCGTTGTCACGGTTCGAACAGGCCAGCCTACTTAGCCCTGAGAACCCTCGCGTGGCGTACAATCACGGCTTGGTCCTGATCCGAATGGGCCGCATGGAAACCGCCGAAGAGGTGCTTTTAGAGGGTCTGGAAAGGCATCCCACAGCCCCGGCGCTACTGGACGCAATGGTGTTTCTGACTATCCAGCAAGGCCGCTTTTCGGAAACTTTGTTTTGGGCCAGGAGGCTAGACACGGCTTCCCCACAAAACCCCCAGACTGAACAGTTAATTCGCGATCTCGAGGCCCGGCTGAACTAAAAACTCGGCATAGGCCTGCAGGCGACTGAAACTGTCCAAAATCAGGGCGTTGACATGTGGTTGGTCAGCCGAGCGTTTTTTCGTATACAGAGAAAGCGTGCTACCGTCATCAAAGTAAACTTTGCTGAGTAATTTCAGAAATTTGACGCTGACGGGTGGAACGAATGAATGTAATTGTTATTGGCGCAGGAATCATGGGCACTACTTTCGCCACCCTGGCGAAAGAGTTGGCACCGGAACTGGATATCACCATTTTGGAGAGACTGGACGGTCCCGGGGCCGGAAACTCCTGGGTGTTCAACAATGCGGGCACCGGGCACGAGGCGAATTGTGAGCTCAACTACACCCCGGTCGACGAAGAGGTTATTTCAGTCGAGAAGGCGGTAAAGATTCACGCCCAGTTCAACGTGGCCAAGCAGTTCTGGGCCTATCTGATCCAGAAGGGCGCTATCAAGGATCCCAAATCCTTCATCAACCAGACCAAGCACTGCACCATCGTCTCGGAACCGTCTATTCAGGAGCTGAAACTCCGCTTCAACGAGATGTCTGCGCATCATTTCTTTGAGCAAATGCGCTATTCAGAGGACTTCGACGAGATCAAGAGCTGGATTCCATACACTATGGAGGAGCGGCCGCGCCATGAGAAGATGGCGGCGACCGTTATCGAAACCGGCACAGACGTCAACTTTGGTGCGCTGACAGAGCAAATGGCCAGGCACGCCGTTGAAGACCTCGGGGTAAAGATTGAATACGGCACCCACGTCAAGCGCGTACATCGCAGCCCGGCCGGTAGCTGGCTGGTGGAAACCCAGAGCAGGGGAGTTGATCGCCAGTACAAGGCAGACGTTCTGTTTGTCGGTGCGGGCGGTGGTGCATTCCCGATCCTGAAAAAGAGCCATCTGCCCTTTGCTCGTCGTTTCACTGGTTTTCCCGTTGGCGGGCGTTTCCTACAGGCCGAGATCACTGCCGAACAGGCCAAGCAGTACAGGGCCAAGACCTACGGCAAGGCAAAGGTGGGCGCACCGCCGATGTCGGTGCCCCATCTGGATTTGCGAGTATCCGGTGGCAAGTATTACCTGCTTTTTGGCCCGTTTGCGTCGTTCAAACCAGTGCTGGAAAGAGGGCGGGGGTTCCTCGACTACCTTCGCTCAATGCGCCTCCACGATATTCCGAGCCTGCTGAATGTCGCCCTTGAGCACTTTCCCCTGGTCAAATACCTGGTGTCAGAGACGTTCAAGGGCGAAAAGAGCATGTTCGAAGAGCTGGACAGCTTCGCTCCGGGCATGAGCAAGAAATTTAACTGGAAAGCGGTCGAGGCCGGCCAGCGGGTGCAGATCATCCGCGACGGTGATCTACAGATGGGCACCGAGATACTGGTTTCAAACGACAAGACCTACGGTACGCTTCTGGGGGCTTCGCCCGGGGCTTCGGTATCGCCGGAAGTCATGTTGCGTTGCCTGGAACAGCTGTTGCCGTCTATTTTTACCAGTGAAGATGCGGAGAAAAAGAAGAAAGAGATATTCCCCGAAGATAATCTGGATACCCTGGCGAAGAATCCAGAGCGTTACCGGGAAATCCGCGATGCTGTTAACGAGCGCTTGGGTATCAAACAATCGGCGTCAGAGCAGGACTAACCAGGCTAATTAAAAGCAGGGAGATTTTCATGGACAGCAAAATCAGTGTGACCTCACCCCTTGTGATCCTTCACGGCGATGAGATGGCCCAGGTTGCGTTCGAGCATATCCTCAAGAAGTTTGTAAGTTCACGGCTTGATATTCAGCTTGAGGAAATTGATCTGTCCGCCGAAAACCGTCTTCTGACGAATGGCCAGGTGGTGATTGATGCCATCGATGCGCTTCAGCGTCATGGTGTGGGCGTAAAAAATGCAGGCATGACCGTAAACCGGCAGCAGCTGGAGGATTTGCTCCGCAAGCATCCGGATGTGGACGGCAATAATCTGCATGCTCTGGCGACCAAGTCTCCCAACGGCGCTATCCGGAAGGGCATCAGCGGCAATATTACCCGGGAAGACATCCAGTTCCGCAACCTCAACATTCGCCGACCGGAGTGGGTCGGGCGCGATATTGAGGTGGACACCATGGAATTCGGCGGTATCAAGGACAGTTTTAATCAGCTTTCCCTGGCAACCGGTGTGGTCAAACTGATGTTCGTGGGCAGCAGTGGTGACCCGGTGGAGCTGCATCGCCGTGAGATCCGCAAGGGTGATCCCTGGCTATTGGCAACAAACGACATAGAGGACGTGAAAGCCTGGGCTCACCGTTTCTTCCAGCGGGCCATCGCAGAGAAACGAGACGTCTACCTCGGCCTGAAAGACACAGTGATCCCCGGCTACGATGGCGCCATGCGCTCGGTGATTGAGGATATCTACCATAGCGACTACAAACAGCAGATCAAGGAGCTGGGGCTGAATTACTACTACGAGCTGATTGATGCCCAGGCTGCGAGGATTGTTTCCAACCCGCCGGAACGGGCACTCTGGGGCGTTCCGGACAACACCACCGGGCGCAAGCTGTTCAAGCTGGTGAATCAACTCAAGGAATTCGGCATCCCGGGCCGGGGTGCCCATGTGTCAATCTCACGGATGAGCGCCGGCGGCGGCGATCAGTATGGCAGCTTCAACATGGCGGCCAAGGAAGACGGCATTCTCAAGGTCATTGTTGACGGTGACGAGAAGCATGCCCGACGGGTCAGGAAAGGCGATCCCATGCTGCTCATGTCCAATGATCGGGAAGCCATCAAGGACTGGGTTCTGCAAGTCTTCCGGGATGCCTCGCGCAAGGATAAAGAAGTGTATTTCGGCCTCAAGCGCGAGTATATGGAGTACGACGAAGTCTATAGCGATGTGATAACCGAAGTGCGCCGGGAGCTGGCCAGCGAACACACGCCGCCGCCTTCGTTCATGATCATGCGGCCTTCCAGCCAACTGAAGAAGATGATCACGGACCCTCCCAGAAGCGCTCTATATCCCTCCCAGAACCTGGATGGGGATATCTTTTCGGATATCTCAGCGGCGCTCGGCGGCAGCCTGGCAACGGCCAGTTCGATCATAGAGAGCAAGGACGGCACCATGCTGTTCGAGGCGCC
>JAWWAT010000107.1:0-9155 GCA_033721635.1 Marinobacter sp.
GCCATGGATGGCAATGCCGAGCCCCCAGGGATGGGTTTACGGCGTGTTTTGGGAGGCAGTCCCGCCTGGCGCCCACCTCAGAAGTTCCGGTCTTACGAGAACCAGACTATCAGCTTCATTCCCCCCTTAGTGCCCCAAAGGCCGATTAAGGTATAATCAGCGCACGCACAAATTAATACCTGACTATTTTACTCTGGTATTGTATAATCGCTGCCCAGACGAGATGGATTCAGGCTGCTTTTCTGCTTATTTATCAGCAACAGCTTTGGAAATCCGTCATCCAAAAAGCGATTGCAGGGCGTACTCACAGGATGAGCGACCACTGCAACACCCAAACTGATGACATCCGATCGACAGCCCATTCATGAGGCTGCCGGCGACACTAAGGGCGCAAGCCCGCGATGAGAGAATACGGAGCGACGATCATGGCGACCACCGACACCGAGGTGAACGAGCTGATCAAACGGGAATACGAGTACGGATTTGTAACAGACATTGAATCCGACACGTTCGAACCCGGCCTTAATGAAGACGTTATCGCCCGCCTTTCCGGCCTCAAGAAAGAACCGGAATGGATGCTGGAGTGGCGTCTGAAAGCCTACCGTCGCTGGCTCGAGATGGACGAGCCGGACTGGGCCCACGTGGGCTACCCGAAAATCGACTATAACTCGATTTCCTATTACTCCGCGCCCAAGCGTCCTGAAGACATGCCCCAGAGCCTGGACGAAGTGGATCCGGAGCTCCTGAAAACCTACGAAAAGCTGGGCATCCCCCTGCATGAGCGTGAAAAGCTGGCAGGCGTGGCTGTTGATGCAGTCTTCGATTCGGTTTCCGTAGCAACAACGTTCAAGGAACCACTGGCCAAGGCCGGCGTGATCTTCTGCTCGATCTCCGAAGCGATTCAGGATTATCCGGAGCTGGTCAAAAAATACCTGGGCTCGGTAGTGCCGGCTGGTGACAACTTTTTCGCCGGACTGAACTCCGCTGTCTTCTCCGACGGTACCTTTGTTTACGTGCCCAAGGGCGTTCGATGCCCCATGGAACTGTCCACCTACTTCCGCATCAACGCGGCCAACACCGGCCAGTTCGAGCGTACCCTGATCATCGCCGAAGACAGCAGCTATGTGAGCTATCTGGAAGGTTGTACCGCGCCCATGCGGGACGAGAACCAATTGCACGCAGCGGTCGTTGAGCTGGTGGCTCTGGACGACGCCCAGATCAAGTACTCCACGGTACAGAACTGGTACCCGGGTGATGAAGAAGGTAAAGGCGGCATTTTCAACTTTGTCACCAAGCGTGGCGCCGCCATCGGCAAGAACTCGAAAATCTCCTGGACCCAGGTCGAAACCGGCTCCGCGGTTACCTGGAAATATCCGAGCTGTGTTCTGCGCGGTGAGAACAGCGTTGGCGAATTCTATTCCGTAGCACTGACCAACAACTACCAGCAGGCCGACACCGGCACCAAGATGATTCACCTGGGCAAGAACACCTCCAGCACGATCATCTCCAAGGGTATTTCCGCCGGCAAGAGCTCCAACGCCTACCGCGGCCTGGTGAAATTCGGCCCGGGAGCGGAAGGCGCGAGGAACTTTACCCAGTGTGATTCGCTGCTGATCGGCGACCGCTGCGGCGCGCACACCTTCCCGTACATCGAGAGCAAGAACAAGTCGGCCATCGTCGAGCACGAGGCAACCACCTCCAAGGTCAGCGATGAGCAGATGTTCCTCTGCCGCCAGCGCGGTATCGACCCTGAACAGGCGGTCTCCATGATCGTGAACGGCTTCTGCAAGGAAGTGTTCAAGGAGCTGCCCATGGAGTTCGCTGTCGAGGCCGGCAAGCTGCTCGAGGTGAGCCTCGAAGGGTCCGTTGGTTAAACGTCTATGCCCCGCTGACCTGGAGAAGGTCAGCAAGCGGGGGAGCTTTCCGGGATACGCTGTAAATACGTCCCGGTAAGCTCGACAAAATAATCCATGATTTTGACGATCCCGGAAAGCTCCCCCGCTCACAGCCCCGAACATTTTCCGGGCACCGAAAGGGTCTAAATTTACAGACTGAATTTTAGAATAGAGAGAAGCCTACAAATGCTGAGCATCAAGAACCTGCACGCATCCGTTGAGGGCAAAGAAATCCTCAAGGGCATCAACCTGGAAATCAAGGCCGGGGAAGTTCACGCCATCATGGGTCCCAACGGCTCCGGTAAGAGCACCCTGTCGCAGGTGCTTGCAGGCAATGAAGCATTTGAAGTCACCGAGGGTGAAATCACGCTGAATGGCGACAACCTGCTGGAACTTGAAACCGAAGAGCGTGCCCGCGAAGGCATTTTCCTGGCGTTCCAGTACCCGGTGGAAATTCCCGGTGTGAGCAACCTTCAGTTCCTGCGCACCGCAGTCAACGCCATGCGCCTGCACAAAGGCCAGGACGAGATGAACGCGGCCGAGTTCATGAAGCTCGCCAAAGAGATCTCCAAACAGGTGGATCTGGATCCCGCGTTTCTGAAGCGGGGCGTTAACGAAGGCTTCTCCGGTGGTGAGAAAAAGCGTAACGAGATCATGCAGGCACTGCTGCTTCAGCCGAAACTGGCGATTCTCGACGAGACCGATTCCGGGCTCGATATCGACGCCCTGAAGGTTGTTTCTGACGGCGTGAACGCTCTGCGCGCGGAAGACCGCGCCATCCTGATGGTGACCCACTACCAGCGTCTGCTGAACCACATCGTGCCGGATTACGTGCACGTGCTGGCCGGCGGCAGGATCATCAAATCCGGCGGCCGCGAACTGGCCCTGGAGCTGGAAGAACGCGGCTACGGCTGGCTGGGCATCAAGGATGAAGAAACTGCCGACAGTACAGCCAACTAAGGAGGTCGCGGAATGAAACCAGCACCCACGCTTTCCACCGCGTTCCTGCATCCGGCCGGTCAATCACTGCCGGAGCCCCTGCTGGCCCTGCGCAAGCAACGGGGAACCGCGCTGGTCGACATGCCATTGCCGACCCGGAAAACCGAAAACTGGAAATACTCCAGCAAGTATCTGAAGCTGACCGACGACATGGCCATTTCGCTGCCGGCGGAAGGCAAGACCGGCAGCAGTCTCGCTGTACCCGGCTACAAGGTTGCGTTCCTTAATGGCGTGATGATGCCGGAAGCCAGCGAATACCCGGATCTGGACGGTATCAGCATCAAGAGTTTCGGTGACCTGACCGACGAAGAAGCCAGTGATCTGGCGGATCGCCTGGACAGCACTCTGGACAACAAGGCCGTCCAGATGGCCCGATTGAATTCGGCGCGCTTTGAGGACGGCCTGCTGATTCGCCTGAAGCCGGACGCCGTACTTGACCAGCCTCTGTTCATTGTTCACGAGGTAACAGCCGAGGCCAGCGGTTCGGCCTTCCCGCGCATCTTCGTGGATGCCGGTCGACACAGCCAGATGACTGTCGTTGAAGAATACATCTCCAGTGGCTCGGCCCAGGTCATGGTCAATACCGTTACCGAGTTCAACGTTGCAGACGGCGCCAACATCACCAGCATCCGCCTCAATATGGAAGGCGAGAACGTCCAGCACATTGGCTCCACCGGCGTTGTGCAACAGCGCAGTTCCCGGTTTGAAAGTCACACGGTGGGCTTTGGTGGTCCTCTGCGCCGGCACGATCTGCAGGTCCGTCTGGAGGGCGAGGGCGCCGAATGCAAGCTCAATGGAGTCGTTGTTACCCAGGGTAAACAGCATTACGACAACCACACCACCATTGAGCACGTGGCGGCCCACTGCAACAGCGAAGAAACCTATCGCAATATTGCAGCAGATCAGTCCCATGCGGTTTTCAATGGCCGGATTCATATCCACCAGGACGCCCAGAAGTCCAATGCGGATATGAACAACAAGAACCTGCTGCTGTCCAACGGGGCAGAGATTGATACCAAGCCGGAGCTGGAAATCTACGCCGATGATGTTAAATGTGCCCACGGCGCAACCATCGGCCAGCTTGACGAAATCTCTCTGTTCTATCTGGTTTCACGGGGCATTGGCCGGCGTCAGGCAAACGTTCTGCTTACCATGGCGTTTATCAACGAGCTGGTGGAGCAGATTCCGGTTGAAGCAGTGCGGGAAACGGTCCAGGGCCGGTTGAACCACTTCTTCGAACAGACATTTCAGGAGGCGTAACCGGTTATGACCGATCTGTCAGTGGCAAGCACCGCCAAGCGCACCACCTTTGATGTGGACGCCGTTCGCCGGGATTTCCCGATTCTGTCTCAGCAGGTGAACGGAAAGCCCCTGGTGTATCTGGATAATGGTGCCTCGGCCCAGAAGCCAGAGGCCGTGCTGAACGCCATGGATCGGTATTACCGTGAGATGCACTCCAACGTTCATCGTGGCGCCCACACGCTCGGAGACCGGGCCACAGCTGCTTTCGAAGGCGCCCGTGAGACGGTCAGGAGCTTCCTGAATGCCGAAAGTACCCGGGAGATCATCTGGACCCGTGGTACCACTGAGGCCATCAACCTCGTTGCCAACGGCCTGGCCCCTCGCCTGAAGGCCGGCGACGAGATTCTGGTGAGCCACATGGAGCACCACGCCAACATTGTGCCCTGGCAGATGATTGCCGAGCGCACAGGTGCCAAAGTGGTTCCTGTTCAGGTAACCCCGGACGGCGAGCTGGATCTGGAATCCTTTACCAGCCTGCTTAATGAAAAAACCCGGGTACTGGCAATCACCCATGTTTCCAACGTGCTTGGCACCGTGAACCCCGTGGCAGCCCTGATTGAACAGGCTAAGGCGCACGGCATCATTACCCTGGTTGACGGCGCCCAGGCAGTACCCCATTACCAGCCGGATGTGCAGGCACTGGGCTGCGACTTTTACGTGTTCTCATCGCACAAGCTGTTTGGCCCCACCGGTATTGGCGTGCTCTACGGCAAGGCCCAGTTGCTGGAGGAAATACCTCCCTACCAGGGCGGCGGCGAGATGATTGAGCGGGTGTCGTTCGAGCGGACCACCTGGAATACCCTGCCCTACAAATTCGAGGCCGGCACGCCGGCCATTGCCGAGGCGGTGGGCTTGGGCGCAGCCATCGACTACCTGAACGGTCTGGACCGTGCTGGCATGGAAGCGGCCGAGGCCGCCCTGCTTGAGCGGGCCAACCAGCTGGTGGAAACGGTACCCGGCATGGAGATCATCGGCACCGCAAAACAGAAAGTGCCAGTCATGTCCTTTAAAATTGCCGGTTTGCACCCCAGTGATATAGGCACGCTGCTGGATCAGCAGGGCATTGCGATCCGCACCGGCCACCATTGCGCCATGCCGCTGATGGATTTCTATGGAGTTCCCGGTACAGCCCGGGCCTCATTCGCGTTCTACAATACACTGGACGAGGTGGATACATTGTTTACCGCCCTGCAGAAAGTCCAGCGTCTGTTTGCCTGATGGAGGTGGAATCATGACAGCCGAAGTCTTCACCCCGACCGTTGCCGTCACCATGACGCCCAGTGCGGTCAAGCATGTGCGCAAACAGCTGGAGAAAAAGCCGGAAGCCAAAGGCATTCGGCTGGCCATCAAAAAGAGTGGCTGCTCCGGCTTCAAGTACGAAACCCAATGGGTTGAAGAGGCCGCCACCGATGACAAGGTGTTCCACATCGACGGTGTCGATGTCTTTGTAAAAGAGGAACACCTGCCGCTGGTGAACGGCATCGAGATCGATTTTGTGACGGAAGGCGTGAACTCCATGTTCCAGTTCCGCAATCCGAACGCCACCGCAGAATGCGGCTGCGGCGAGAGCTTCACAGTCGCCTGACCCGACAATGAGTTTTTAGGTCGGATTAGCAAATCGTAATCCGACACCAGAGATTGAGAAAAAGCGAGGCCCGAACAGGCATGCAAGAACGGGAAGTGGTCCTGACCAAACGCGAGGTGGAAGCCCGCCTTGTTCCTTCCGGAACCGAAATCATGATTCCGTCGGACACCTTTGTGACCATCACACAGTCACTGGGCGGTACCTTTACCGTCGCCGTGAATGGCAATCTCGCCCGCATTGAAGGCCACAATGCCGATGCGCTCGGCAAGAAGCCCCTGGAAAGCAGCTTCGAAACTCCCGAGGACGGCACGGTCAACGAGAACCAGGTCTGGGAAGCCATGCGCAACTGCTACGATCCGGAAATTCCGGTCAACGTTGTCGACCTGGGCCTGATTTATGATTGCAAGATAGAAAACGGCACTGAAGACGGCAATCATGTCTACGTCCTGATGACGCTGACTGCCGCCGGCTGCGGCATGGGCCCGGTGATTACCGAGGATGTAAAAACCAAGCTCGAGCACGTACCCAACGTGGACAAGGTCACTGTCGAACTGACCTTCGATCCGCCCTGGAGCAACGACATGCTCACCGACGAAGCCAAACTTGAACTGGGAATGCTGTAAATGACTGCCAGTGAACAGGACTTTCTGAACAACCCCCTGGGCAAAGACACCACCCTCGAAGACGTTCTGGATGGCTTCGAGCTGCTGGACGACTGGGAAGAGCGCTACGCCTTCATCATTGACCTGGGCAAACAGCTTCCTGCTTTCCCGGAAGAGTCCCGTGTTGAAGAAAACTATGTTCACGGCTGCCAGAGCCAGGTCTGGCTGATCCACCACTACGACGAAGACAGCGGCCGGCTTTACCTGTTGATTGACTCTGACGCTATGATCGTCCGCGGCCTGGCTGCCATCATTCTGGTCGCCCTCAACGGCAAAACCCCAAGGGACCTGCTAGCCACGGATATCGATGAGCTGTTTGAGGAGCTTGACCTGTTCCGCCATATTTCACCGACCCGCGGCAACGGACTTCGAGCCATGGTCGGGAAAATCCGGGATATCGCGGCTGCCGAGGCGGCCGGCGCCAGCAACTGATACCGGCCCGCCTTACCAGATAATCGCTATATCATCTCTCTGGATATTCACGATGCCGCCGAGTTGCGGCATGGTGCCCCGACTGAAATGGGGCTGAACGCTATCAAGGGTGACGGAGACCTCGGTGTCACGTAGCTCCGGAGAATCCTCCGGAGCATCCAGATAGCGCTTGCTCCTGTAGAGCTTCAACTCATCGCCCGGCCGGAGCCCGGCGGTGGCACCCGATTCCAGCGTTACTCCGTGCCCGTCCACACGCGCAATCCGGGTAATGAAAGGCTGACACGCCAGCGCCTCGGCCACAGATGCCGCCATTTCCCCGATTACGCCATTGACCGCCTGACCATAGGCGGTTTTCTGAAAGCCTGCCGAACCGAATCCGGCTGAACTGCCGGGGCCGGCATCCCAGTCGGCTGCGGCTTCAAAGCGCCGCCGGTAGACTGGGGCGCCACTGAATCCATCAAAGATAATGAGATCTGCGGCGAACCGACGTCGTTGATCCACCACACCGATACCCCGCTGCATCCTGTCCAGCACGGAAGTGCCCCACGCCGATGGATCTGCAACCCCAAGATCCCGAATAACCCCGGTGACCACGAACTGAACGCCCATTTCCCGGGCAAGCTCAAGGACGTTGCTCAATCGGTTGTCGCCCTGCTGAACCGTCGGTGCGTTCAGCAAATCGGTAAACATTCGGGACGTGGTCGCGCCGAAAACCTGCAGTCCGCCCCCGGCAACCAAACGCTGCTGGAGCTGTTGCGGCAAGATTTCGCCGGCATCGTCAATGCGCCCTACCCTGGCCTGGTCCGGGTACAGCATCGGGAAGCCGGTCACCGCGACCCGCTTTTTCAGCCGGCCAGCATTTCCCGCGCCACACTGACTGCGGCTCTCGCTGATATCTCCGCGAACGATGACCCGCAACAAGTTGCCGCTCTGGTACTCATCAATTATCCGTACGGTCCTTGCTCGGGCGCTTGATGCCAGATCCATCCGAGACTCTGTGATAACGCCGTTTTCCATGGTGTCGTGCGTGCTTACCCGGGCCTCGTACTGCAGAGAAAGGTCACGGATCGCGGCCTTGCGGGCTTCAGCCCGAGCAGCTTCCAGATTGCCGTTGTGGATATTGGCGTGGCCGACACCCTCCAGAACAACGGCATGGGCGCCGGAAACCAGAACAAGGGCCAGAGCCCCGAGTGCGACCAGTGACAGCAAGCGTTTCATAGCTCTCAATACTCTCGATCAATCAAGGTAATACAGGGAATCCACGCCCTTGCTCTGCACATCGCCAACGCTGTCGTTTTCCTGAGGCATGGGGATCGGGCAGAGATCCTGCACCTGATCGTCAGCGACCTCAGCCACACAGGCCCGGAAACGTGGCTCGAGCTTCAATTCCATCACGGTTTCGAACACCCCGTCGCTGTGCTCGTTGACGGCGACCAGCTTGGCGCCGCGTATGTAACTGTCAACGTAGGTTCTGAACATGTCATTGCGCAGAACAAAATCATTTACGGTGGAACTGCCATAGACCACGGTGCCGTATACCCGCTCAACGAGATTCCGGTAGGCATCAAGCTGGGACGCACGCCTGGCCATAAGGCGCTTACGGGTATTCGAACGGTCGGTCGCAACATCCTCGTAGGTACCCAGGCCGCTCACCCGCACAGTGATTGGCTCCAGCATCGTATCCTGACGGGACTGGCTGCCATTATCCCCCTGGTAACTGCCAACCGGCGCACAAGCGGCAACGGTGGTTGCCAGCAGAGGCATGAGTATCCAGCGAAGGTTCATTGCGAGTCTCCAGAAATCATCATTTCCGGCATTCCATGAAAGAATTGCGCCAGTTTTTCTAAGCCACTGATATTGCGATCAACGAAACCCGTTCTCTTCCTTTCGCAACCCTCAGGCGGCAAAAAACTGCCTCTGTTTACACATCAAAAACAAACCGTTACCCCATGCGTCATGTACCGGCAAACGTTCTGCATTAACCTTCGGCTACGTCATATCTATTTTGCCTTTTTAAACAACAGGATTCTTCATGACCGGACATCGCCTGACCAAACTTTCCGTAGCCATTGGCCTATCCATTGCCACCTCCTCGGCGCTGGCCAGCCCACAGTCTTTTATGTCCGCCCGCGCTTTCGCCATGGGTGGCACCGGGGTTGCCGTTGCGGCTCCCTCTGACGCCCCTGCGGAAAACCCGGCCATGATGGCTGCGGATCATCACAGCTGGAACGATGATTTCGGGTTTACGCTGCCTTCCGTGAATGTTCGGGCGGCGGACGA